>JBKJQC010000437.1:0-5189 GCA_046593995.1 Polyangiales bacterium | reverse complement strand
TCTGGCTCTACCAACGCACCGGCGGACGCATCGGCGGCACCTGGCGCGTCGGCGCGGCGTTCCCACGCGGGGTGCCGGTCCTCTTGCTGACCACCACCGGACGGAAGACCGGCCAGCAGCGCACGACGCCCTTGCTCTACCTCCGCGACCGGCGCTCGGGATCATCGACGGCGCTCGTGGTCGTCGCGTCGCAGGGCGGCCTCGCGGACGACCCGCTCTGGTTTCGCAACGTGCAAGCGAACGGCGACGTGACCGTGCAAGTGGGCGCGGTCATCGAGGCGCGTCGCGCGCGCGTCGCGACGCCGGAAGAACGCGCCGAGCTCTGGCCGCGTCTCGTCGCACACTACGCCGACTTCGCGACCTACCAGGCCTGGACCGAACGCACGATCCCCGTCGTCCTGTTGGAGCGCACGCCGACCTGACGTCGCGCGCAGCGGCCGCCGCTGCGGTCTCGTCGCTAGGCCAAGGTCCGCATCCTCAGCGAGCGCGACGCGCGGCACGCGACACGCCGCGGTGGCGACGGGAAGCGGAGCGTCAGTCGATGGTGTTGCCGGCCGCGCGCCATCCGGACTTCAGCAAGTACGACGAGGGGCGGCACGTCGCAGGGGGGCCCGTCGGCGCGCGCGTGGTGGGCACGCTGGGGGACCAGTGCGCGAACCACGGACCGGAGGAGAAGGGGTCGACGGTCATCCCGACGCGGCCCGCCTGCGCGGCGTGCTTGCGGTGGTTGGTCACCACGTAGCGGAGTGCGTTTCGCACCTCCGTCGGCGTGCGCAATGCGCGGGCGTGATAGCGCTCGGCGAGCACGCGACCGCGCTTGCGCTGCATGAGGCGGTTGACGGCCTTTGCGAAACGCACCGCGAACCCCTGCATGCGCCGCGAGAGCGTCACGCGGTCGTCGGCCTCGACGAGGAGATGCATGTGGTTGCCCTGCACCGAGTAGTGCACGACCCGCAGCCGCCCGAGCTGCTGCTCCGCGAGCAGCGCCTCCCGCACGCACGCGAAGCCGCGCTGACTCCGCAGATTCCAGACACCGCGACGCACCCGCAGCGTCACGTGCAGCGGGTGCCGATCGCTCACGTCGGGCCGACGCGCATGCGGCACCGATTCCTCGCTCCGACGAGGCCTCCCCGCCCCCTTCCGCGCCCCGCCATGCGTGCGCGGCGGCGGGATCGGAAGCTCGAGCTGTCGCGGTCCACGCTTCCGCATCTTGATTCGGCGATGATAGTACGATCCGACCCGCTCCATCAGCCCGACCCGCCATTTTTCAGACACTCTTCATCAGCGTTACGACCGGCGAAACGACCGCCTCCGCCTCTCGCCTCCCGCATCGCATGTCGCGTTCGCCTTTGGCGTTCGACCTCGCCTTGCGCCTTCGCCTTCGCGCCGGGTCGGGGGCTGCGCGACTCGCAATCGTTGCTACACTTCGAGCGCGATGACGCTTCGCTCCGCCGCGATTGCGATGCTCTTCCTCGTATCCGGGGGGGCGATCGCCGTCGGGCGCGAGCCGACCGCGCGTGCGGGTGCGGCGGTCGCGCAGGCCGCGAAGCCGACGTAGGGACCCGGTGCTTTGCCCGAAAGCACAGTAGAGGCCAAGGCGCGCGCCGAGCTCGCGGTTCTCGCCGCTCGCATCGCACTGGAATGGGGCACGCCAGAGCATCCCGTCTTCGTACTCGGCGGCTTGCTGAACCCCGTCCTCGTAGAAATCGAAGCGAGGGACAAGGCGCGACGCGTGCTGTTGGGCGCGCTCGAGCAGCTGATCGCGAAGGGCGCGCCGGGTCGGCACGCAGCCGCGATCCACATCCACCAGGCGAGGCTCGACGACACGTTCCGGACTGCGCTCCTCCGCGCGAAGGTCGTGACGACTACCCCCGCGCAGCAGCAAGCGCTCGCGGCACCGCAAGCACAGGCTCTGCAGGCGCTACAGCTCCTCGTGAACGCCCCCAATCCAACGCCGCAGCAGGAGGCGGCGGCGCAGGCGCTGCTCGAGAAGATCGTTCAGGTTCCAACAAGCGCCAACGCGTGGAGAGACAAGCGCGCTCAGTACCTGGCCGTTCTCGAGAGCGAGCTCGTCGATCGCTACACGCGCGGCATCCTCGAAGCGCGTCTCCGTGGGACCTTCGATGTCCCGCTCGTCCGCGGCGCGTGGCACGGCATACGACGCGTCGAAGAGGACGTGGGCGCGCCCAAGATGCGCGTGAGCTTGGTCGCGGTCGCCAAGGACTTCCCGACGCTCGAGTACTCAGGGAGCTACTTCGCCAAGCCATTCGAGCTGGAACCCATAGCGACTCAGCTCTCGCGCGGCGTGTACGTCTTCGCGGGTCGGTACTGGGGCGGCCACGGTAGCTCGAAGCCCTGTTCGTGGGCCGCGTGGCGGGTCCAGTACGGATCGTAGAGGTGGCCTCGTGCGATCACGACCAGGTCTGCGCGGCCGGCGGCGAGGATCGCGTTCGCGTCTCCCCAGGACGAGACGTTGCCGACGGTCATCGTCGGGATCGAGACCTCGTTGCGCACGCGGTCGGCGAACGGCGTCTGGTAGAGGCGTCCGTAGGTGGGGCGCGACTGCGGCGTCGTCTGGCCGGTCGAGACGTCGATGACGTCGCAGCCGACGTCCTTCAGGGCACGACCGAGGACGACCGCGTCTTCCTCGGTGAAGCCGCCTTCGACCCAGTCGGTCGCGGAGATGCGCGCGGCCATCGGCTTCGTCGCGGGCCACGCGGCGCGCACTGCTGCGAACACCTCGAGCGGATAGCGCATGCGGGCTTCGAGCGAGCCGCCGTATTCGTCGTTGCGCACGTTGGTCAGCGGCGAGAGAAAGCTCGCGAGCAGGTAGCCGTGGGCGAGGTGGAGCTCGAGCAGATCGAACCCGGCCTCGTCGCCGAGCACGGCGGCGCGCACGAATTGTTCGCGCACGAGGTCCATGTCCTCTCGGGTCATCTCCCTCGGCACCTGACTGTGCGGGAAGTAGGGGATGGGCGACGCCGAGACGAGCGGCCAGTTGCCGTCGTCGAGCGGCTGGTCGATCCCCTCCCACATGCGCTTCGTCGATGCCTTGCGACCCGCGTGCGCGAGCTGCAGGCCGATCTTCGCGGGCGTGTGCGTGTGCACGTGGTCGACGATGCGTTTCCAGGCGTCGCGCTGCGTCGCGTCGTACATCCCGGCGCACCCAAGCGAGATGCGCCCGTCCGCGCTGACGTCGGTCATCTCGGTCATCACGAGACCGGCGCCGCCCATCGCGCGGCTACCGTAGTGCACGAGGTGGAAATCATTCGGGACGCCGTTCTCGGCCGAGTACATGCACATCGGCGAGACGACGATGCGGTTCGGGAGCACGAGCTCGCGGAGTCGGAACGGCGTGAACATCGGCGGCGTGCTCGGCGTCACCTCGGTGCGCGCCTGCCGCGTGGCGCGATCGGCGAACCACGCGTCGACGCGCGCGACGAACTCGGGGTCGCGCACCTGCAGGTTCGCGTGGTGGATGCGGAGCGAGCGCGTCAGCATGCTGAACGCGAACTCGAGCGGCTCCATCTTGCCGAAGTAGCGCTCCGTCTCCTCGAACCAGCGGAGGCTGACGGCGGCGGCGCGTTGCACGCCGTCGACCGCGGGACGTCGCTCCGCCTCGTAGCGCACGAGCGCCGCGCGCACGTCACGCGGATGCGCCACCAATGCATCGCGGAGCGCGATCGAGTCTTCCATCGCGAGCTTCGTGCCGGATCCGATCGAGAAATGCGCCGTGTGCGCAGCGTCGCCGAGGAGCACGACGTGCGCGTTCTTCCCCTCGACGCGGTGCCACCAGCGGCGATTCCGCACCGTAGGGAAGCTACGCCACACCGACTTGTTCGGGATCAGCCGGTGACCTTGCAGCCGCGGCGCGAAGAGCTGCTCACAGTATTCGAGCGTCGTCTTCTCGTCGGCCTCGTCGAGGCCGGCGTTCCGCCACGTCTCCTCCGTGCACTCGACGATGAAGGTCGAGAGCGCACCCGAGGACGAGAGGGCGCTCGGCTCCGCCTCCTTCGAGTGCCCCCTCGAGTGCCCACTCGAATACTGATACGCGTGGACGCGGAAGAGGCCGTGGGCGTTCTCGTCGAAGTAGAACGTGAACGCCGGGAAGGGCATCGTCGTGCCGAGCCAGACGAAGCGATTCGGGCGCCAGTCGATCTGCGGCTCGAACGCCTTCGCGTAGCGGGTGCGCACCGACGAGCTCACGCCGTCGGCGCCGAGCACGAGATCGGCGTCGAGGAACAGCTCCGGATCGAGCACCTCCGTCCCGAACTGCAGCACGACGCCGAGCGCCTGGGCGCGCTCCTGCAGGATCTGCAAGAGGCGACGCCGCGAGAGCCCCGCGAACCCGTGCCCCTTCGAGCTGAGGACCGCGCCCTGGTAGTGCGTGTCGATTGCGTCCCAGTGGTGGAAGCTGTCGGTGATCGCGAGGTAGCTCTCCTCGTCGGCAGCGCGCAGGTTCCCCATCGTCGCGTCCGAGAACACGACGCCGAACCCGAAGGTGTCGTCCGCCCGATTGCGCTCCACGACCACGATTTCGTGGGACGGATCCGCCTTCTTCAGGAGGATCGCGAGGTAGAGGGCGGAGGGGCCGCCCCCGATGGAGACGATCTTCATCAGGTGGGGATCTCTCCGCGGGAAGTGTTGTCCTCCTCCTCGGCGAGCGTCTCGGTGATCGTGGTCACGATCATGTCCACGAGCTTCCCGTAGATTTGATCGCCCTCGCGTCGCGACGCCTCCGCCGGAGCGCCGGTGTACGCGCGGGTCATGCCGATCTCCTGGAAGGTCACGCCGTGGCTCCCTGCGGTCTTGATCGCCTCGGAGAGCGAGATCGCGACCGCCGGGAGATCGCGGGCGACGTCGAGGTGCACGAGCTCCTCGCGCGCGGCGAGGACGAGCGAGGTCTCGTAGCGCCCCGCGTGACAGTCGCCGCGCTTGAACTCGTCGGTGAGGGTGCGGCCCCAGCGCTTCGTGAGCTGGTTCGGGAACGAGATGCACGCCGGGCCACGCGCGGCCGCGATGGCCAGGACGCCCGCTTCGATCGCGGCGACGTGCTCGGGCTCGAGGTGATTGTTCACGAACGAGACATGCGAGAAGCCGTCGTCGAGGAGCGCGCTCCCGACATCGGTGACGAGCGCGGTGAGCGTCGCGGCGCTCACCCCGATCGCTCCGCGGAAACCGAGCGCGTA
>JBKJQC010000346.1:0-12994 GCA_046593995.1 Polyangiales bacterium | reverse complement strand
CGACGGCGAGTTCCGCGGCGGGCACGGGTTCATGCACACGATCAACGGCCGTGCGTACGAGGACTCGGTCCCGCCATTCACCGCCAAGATCGGGCAGAAGGTCCGCTGGGGCGTGGTCAGCATCGGCCGGGAGTTCCACACCTTCCACGTCCACGGACATCGTTGGATCGGGAACGACGGCGTGCTCACCGACAACATCAACCTCGGTCCCGGCACCTTCTCGACCTTCGACTGGGTAGAAGACCAGCCGGGCACCTGGCTCGTGCACTGCCACGTCCCGGACCACATGGAAGGCGGGATGATCTCGCACTACGAGGTCTCCCGCTGAGCAGGCGAGGAGCGAGCACTGAGCGCGATGCCGTACGTCCATCACACGGTCCTACACTTCGCCATCGGCCTCGCGTTCCTGCCGCCATTGCTCGGGGTGCTGGCGTGGAGGCGCGACCATGGCGCATGGCGGCTCGAGTTGCGGCTCGTCGTCTATCTGATCGTCGCCGTCGCCATCGTCGCGAGCGCGTCCGGTCTTCTTTCGGCGGGACACGTCATTGCGAGCGGCATGTCGGCGAACAAGGTAGAGCTGCACCGCAACCTTGCCCTTGGAGCGACCGCCGCGTGGTGCTTGCTCGGCGCCGCGACGTGGTACGCCGCGCGCGGGGGCGCGCCCGGCAGCTACAAGAAGCTGACCGTCGCGTCGGCGGCGGCCGCCGGATTCGTGTCGCTCGCGGCACACTTCGGCGGCGACATGCTGCATCCCGGTCTCGCGCCTTGGGCGACAGCTCCGCACTCGCACCGGCCCGCGAGCGAAGTGATCTCCGATCACCCAGCGCCGTCACAGAGCAGCGGGAGCTCTGGGCCGTCACCCTCGATGTCCGCCGGGGCGCATGGCGATCACGATCCCCATTGATGGGCGGAGGCGGGCGGTGCATCGCGGTCGACGCAGCGTCGAGCGACGCGATGAAAAGACGACGCCCCCGCTGCCGCGTGAGACAGAGGGGCGTCGCGGAACCAATCCGTCAGCGCCGGGCCGGCGGCTCACCGCAATGACGCATCGGCGGGGTTCCGCAGTGGCGCACACGCGTCTTCACCGCGGCGCGCACCTCGACGTTCTTCGTCTTGTTCCTACGGAGGGCTTTCACGGATCTGTCTCCCTTCAGCAACGACAATCGGGGCCACCACAGAAGCCACCGCAGAACTTGCACTGGGTCTCGCGGATTCGGATGCGGAATTTCATCGTCGTACCTCCAGGTCACATTGTAACAGCAGCCACGCCGGATGCGTGGCGGGGGCGCTCGGTGCAAGCCGAATGCCGTCGCGCCGAAAACCGGCGTCAGGCCCGTGACCGGCGCTGCCACAGACGCGGGAACACCGCCGCCGCTGCGAGCGCGCCCACTGCGTAGGCCACGGCGGTCACCGTGATCGCGACGCCGAAGCGTCCGCCGGCGCGCGCGAGGAGTGGCCCGGCGAGCAACGCACCGGCCGCCCATGTGACCGAGCTGGTCACCATCCCGAGCGACGCGATCGTGTGGCCGTCGCTGCCACGGGCGACCTCCTGATAGAAGGCCTGGAGAAGCGGCGAGGTCACGCTCATCAGCGTGTGACGTGCAAGGAACGCGAGGGCAGCGAATGTGACCGAGGTCGTCCGCGCGAGCTCGACGAACAGCGGAAGCGCCATGAGCTGCAGCGCGACGATGGTGCGCACGAGGCCGAACCGCGTGACCAACGCGGGAGCAGCCGCGTACCCGACGACACCGAACGCCATGCTCGCGGCATAGACCCACGCGATCCGATCCATCGAGAGACCGAACGTCGTCTTGAAGTAGAGCTGCAGGAACGGAAGGGTGATCCCTCCGCCGAACGCGAGGAGCCCCTGGAAGGCGACGCATATCGCGATGGTGCGCGGGGAGGACCAGCCAGCGACGGTCTGCGTGGCTCGCACGGCCGGGACGCGTGAGAAGAGCGCCCCCGCAGCGACGCTCGCGACGACGCCGCCGACGAGTACGCATCGTTGGCCGTGAACGTCGCGGCCGGCGGCAACGGCGAGAACGCTGATCACGCAGGCCGCGAGAAGCCCGGATATCGGTGAGATCGCCAGCGCGTTGCCGGCAAACACGGACACGCGTTCTTCCGGCGCGGTCAGCGCCTTCAAGATCGGTGGCGTGACGGTCGTCGTCAGCTGGATGGCGAAGCCCGCGATCGCTGCGCCGAAGAAGACCGCCCGCGCATCCGCTGCCGTCGCTTGCACCGCGAAGCCGACCGCCTGCGTCACGGCGCAGGCGGCGAACAGAAGACGCGGCGTCAGGCGCGTCGCGAAGGCAAGGCCGACGAGTCCCGACAGGACGCCTGCGAGAGCGCCGACGCTCTGCACCGCCGGAATGCCCTCGGCTCGAAAGCCGATCTCGAGAAGGAAGGGGTTCCGCGTGACGACGAAGATCTGTTGGCCGGTCCCGAGCAGCACCATCGCCGCGAGGACGACGTGCACGCCGTGCGGAGAGCGGCGCAGGTCACGCACGATCCGGGGCACGGAGCGCGCGTATCACGGATGGCTGCCCCGCACACCGTGACCTGCTCGGTCACTCGCGGCGGAAGCCCCCAAGAGGCATGCTCTCGCTGTGGCCGCTGTGGTGGACGTGATCGTCGTCGGAGCCGGGCCTGCAGGGGCGATCGCCGCGGCGGAGCTCTCGCGCGCGGGCCTGTCCGTCGTTTTGTTGGAGGCGGGTCCGAAGGGGGCGCCGGGCGAGGTGCCGGAGACCGACGAGAAGAGCTGGCGCTACACGTCGACCGCCACCTTTGCCTGGCCCCGCGTGCGCGCGTTCGGAGGTCGCAGTCTTCTCTGGGGCGGTTGGTCGTACCGCTTCCCGCAACACGTCTTCGCGAGCGACGAATGGTCGCTCTCCGCGCGAGCCTTGTCGCCGCACTACGCCGCCGTCGAGCGTCTCCTCGGCGTCCGAACGGGACGCATCGACGCGCGGTACCGACGGGCGGCCCGCGAGCTCGATCTACGCATCATCCCCAAGCGCGGAGCAGCGGTCGAAGGTCGGCCATGGACGCCCCATGACCTCGCGCTGAAGGCCGACTTTCGCGCGGAGCACATCGCGCTCGCGTTGGAGCACGAGAACGGCGTGGCGGCCGCGGTCCGCATCTTCGACCAGCGCCACGGCCGGTGGGTCGTGATCCGTTCGCGTGCATTCATCCTCGCGGCGTCGGCGATCGAGAGCGCGCGCTTGCTACTCGCGAGCGAGCTGGGCCCGCGCAGCGTCGGCCGCGGGCTGGTCGATCACTTGATCGCCGGGTACATCTTGCTCGAACCCTTCGCTGCGCCGAGCACGGCAGGTCGTGGTCCCTTCCCTGGCGCGGCGCTGGTCGACCGTTTCGTCAACGTGGGCTCCGACTCGTCACGATCGTACCGCGGTGGGTTCACGATCGAGCTCGACGGACCGCACCCTTTTTCGACCTTGGATCGACCACTGCGAGCATCCCTCGGCGTGCCGCGGCGTGCGACCGCGGCGACCAGCTACACGCTCATCCATGCCATCGGCGAGAGCTTCCCGACGCCGAAGCGGTACATGACGCTGACCATGGCGTCGCACGACGCGCTCGGCCGCGCGATCCCGGCGATCCATCTCGCGACGACGCGCGACGATCGCGCGCTGGCGAAGGACATCGCACGTGCCTGCGTGTCGGTGGCCGATGCCATCGCCGTTCCGGGCTCACAGCTCTTCCCGACCCACGACGCACTCGATCCGAGCGCGGTCGGCCACGAGGCGGGCACCTGCCGCATGGGGAGCGACGCGGAGGCTCCGTGCGATCCCGAAGGGCGCGTGCGCGGCACGACGAACGTCTGGGTGGCGGACTCCGGGGCTCTTCCGACCGCGGGCGATCGTCACCCCACGCTGACGGTGCTCGCCCACGCGCGCCGCGTCGCGATCGCCGTTCGCGACTACCTGCGGTGAACGTCACCGTTACGCGATCGCGCGCATGAATGGCAGGGCATGCTTTGGATCGGTCCCGCGGCTTCGGTAGTCCGTCGAGTTGAACTCCAGCAGTGCGCGCGCGGCGGTCATCGGGAACACGCCCAATCGCCGCTTCGTGATCGACTGGCCCCACTGGACGACGAAGGGCGAGACGACCAATCGCGTGTCGTTCCAGGTGAAGCTGTACGAGACGACGAACGTGATCGAGTTCCACTACTGCGGGATGTCGCCTGCCGACAACGCACGCGCCACCGGTTCGTCGGCGACCGTCGGACTCGAGAGTCTCACCGGCGGCGTCGGCGGCAGCACTCGTTCAACAAGGCGAGCGCGGTCGCGTCGAACCAGGCGCTCCGCTTCACGCCGTAGGCCGATTCAGCTCCCGAGCTTCACGTTGCGGAGGCGGAGGGCGTTGGCGATCACCGATACGGAGCTCAGGCTCATCGCGGCGCTGGCGATCATCGGCGAGAGTAGCCAGCCCGTGAGCGGGTACAGGACTCCGGCCGCCAGCGGAATGCCGAGCGCGTTGTAGGCGAACGCGAAGAAGAGGTTCTGCCGGATGTTCTTCATCGTGGCGCGACTGAGCGCGCGCGCCTCGACGATGCCGCCCAGATCGCCGCGCAGCAGCGTGATCCCTGCGCTTTCGATGGCGACGTCGGTGCCGGTGCCCATCGCGATCCCGACATCCGCTGCGGCGAGCGCCGGCGCATCGTTCACGCCGTCACCCGCCATGGCCACGGTGCGGCCGCTCTCCTTCAGCTTGCGGATGATCTCGTTCTTGCCCGCAGGCAGAACGTCCGCCTCGACCTCGTCGATCCCGAGCCCAGCGGCCACCGCGCGCGCGGTCGTTGCGTTGTCGCCGGTGACCATCACGATTCGGATCCCCGCGGCGCGGAGCGCAGCGAGCGCTGGCTTGGTCGTATCCTTGATCGGATCCGCGACGCCGAGGAGCGCCACGAGATCGCCGTCGACAGCGAGAAACATCACGGTGGACCCCTCGCTCCGAAGGGTCTCCACGCGCACCGCTGCGTCTGCGGTGTCGATCTTCTCGTCCGCCATGATCCCCGCGTTACCGAGGATGACGCGATGGCCCTCGACGGTCCCGTGCACGCCCTTGCCCGTGACCGACTGGAAGTCGATCGCGGCGGTCGACGCGATCCCCTCCGCCTTCGCGCCTTCCACGATCGACGCTGCAAGCGGGTGCTCACTCCCGAGCTCGAGGGACGCCGCGTAGCGGAGCACCGTGGGCCGATCGAGCGAGCCGACCGTCTCGACGAGGACGAGCCTGGGTTTGCCGACCGTGAGGGTCCCCGTCTTGTCGACGACGATCGTGTCGACGTCGGCAAGACGCTCGAGCGCACCGGCGTTCTTCACCAGGACCCCGGCCGTCGCGCCGCGACCGGTCGCCACCATGATCGAGATCGGTGTGGCGAGCCCGAGCGCGCACGGGCAGGCGATGATCACGACTGCGATCGCATTGGCCAGCGCGTGCCCGACCCGCGCATAGCCGAGAGGTTCGGAACCGACCGAAAGCCAAACGATGAACGTCGCGACGGCGATCGCGACCACGACCGGAACGAACCACCCCGAGCCCTTGCCGGCGAGGGCCTGGATCGGCGGCCGACTGCGTTGCGCCTCCGACACCATGCGCACGAGCTGCGCGAGCATCGAGTCGGCGCCGACCTTCTGCGCCTCGATGACGAGGGCGCCAGTGCCATTGACGGTTCCGCCGGTCACCTTCGCGTCGGCCGTCTTCTCGACGGGAAGAGGCTCGCCGGTGAGCATGGACTCGTCGACCGAAGAGGTTCCCTCGATCACCCTGCCGTCGACGGGAATGCGCTCGCCGGGACGAACGCGCAGTCGATCGGAGACCACCACCTGGTCGAGCTCGACGTCGCGCTCACTACCGTCCGCCTCGATGCGTCGCGCCTGTTTCGGGGCGAGCCCGAGGAGCGCCTTGATCGCGCTGTTCGTGCGGCTGTGCGCGCGCAGCTCGAGGACTTGCCCCACGAGGACGAGGGTGGTGATGACAGCGGCGGCCTCGAAATACACCTGCGGTGCACCACCGTGCCCGCGATACTGAGCCGCGATGGCGTCGGGCGCGATCGCGAAGAGCGCGACCATCGCGAGGCTGTAGAGAAACGCCGCGCCGATGCCGAGCGAGATGAGCGTGAACATGTTCAGGCTCTTGTTCTTCACCGAGGCGTAGCCCCGCTCGAAGAACGGCGCGCCGCCCCAGAAGACCACCGGCGCGGAGAGCGCGAGCTGCACGCCGAGGAGCACGGCGGGCGGAAGCGCATGTTGCACGGGCTGACCCGGGATCATCTCCGACATCGCGAGCGCCAGCACCGGGAGCGAGAGCGCGGTCGAGAACCAGAGGCGCCGAGACATGCTCACGAGCTCGGGGTTCTCAACCGCGTCGAGCGACGGCATCGCGGGCTCGAGTGCCATGCCGCAGATCGGGCAGCTGCCGGGCACGTCGCGGACGATCTCCGGATGCATCGGGCAGCTCCAGCGAGCGCCGGCGAGCGCCGGCTCGGCCGAGGTCGCCACCACCTCTCCCGGCTTCGAGAACTTCGCGGGCTCGGCGATGAACTTTGCGCGGCAGCCGGCGCTGCAGAAGACGTAGTCCTGGCGATCGTGGGTCGCGCGGTGCTTGGCCGTGGCTGCGTCGACGGTCATCCCGCAGACCGGATCGACGTCCGGACTCGCCGGCGTGATGGGAACCGGCACGTGCTGCCGGTGCGGGTGTTGGTGGTCCTCGTGGTGGGTGTGCATGGGGGGCCTCATCGAGAGGACGCATCGATGCGTCGCGCATTACACCGCTGAGGGACTTTTGATGCCGCGGCGACGCGAGCGCGCGCTCATGCACCCCACTTCATCCGGGCTTCGGTCCCGAGGTTGCTCGATTGGCAGCTTCGCCGTCGTGAGTTGCCCCATCATGCATGCGATGCCCTCGCCGACCACGTCCGCGTTCACACCGGCGGCGCCCCGCGACCGAGTAGCAGGCGGCCTGCTGCTCGCCATTGGCGTCCTCACGCTCGGGACCGCGATCTACTTCCTGTTCATGCGTCCGCCGATGCTGCCGGAGGACGCGCGCTTCACCGCGACCACGTTGGACGCGCTCTCACCGCGCTCGGGCGACTGGCTCACCATCATCTTCCATACGATGGGTGGCTTCATCGCAGGGTTCGGGATCGTACTCGCGGCGATCGGCGTCTACCTGCTCACGGGTGCACCACGGATCCTACGCGGCGGTGCCGCGCTCGCGCTGGTCGTCGCGTTCGGTCGGTTTCTGTTCAGCAACATCCTGCTCCGGTCCGACTTCCTCCCCGTCCTCGTGGCCATGTCCGTGGTCGCCCTCGCTGCGGCCCTCGCGCTGCTCCGACGCAAGTGATCGTGCGGCCCCGACCGCAGGCCCCACTCATCCTGCGGGCGCGAGCGCCTGGGCGCGCTTCAGCACTTCTTTCGCGGCGTCCGGATCGTCCGCACGAATCTCTACCCGGAACCCGCCTCCGGCACTCTCCACCGTCGCGCGCGCGCCCTTAACGGCCAACGGGCAGAACGCCATGTCGAGCATCGCGAACCCCATCGCGGCGTTCCGCGCGAGGTGACAGTCGATCGTCCGCTGCAGGTACTCCTTCGTGAGGCCGGGCACAGCCTTCACGACGATGGACGCACCGGCGAGCTTCGTCGTCGTGACCTTGCCGCTCTGCACGGTGCTCTCGAGCTTCGCGGACGAGACGAGATCCCCACGGTGCTCGAAGGGGCTCTCGTCGCGATCGGCGCTGGCGAGGTCGCCACACGCCTTCTGCTCCGCATCGAGCAGGACCTTGGAAGCCGCGCGATGATCGGCCGCCATCTTGGCGTGACTCTCCGCCTCTTTCTGGTGCTCCGCCGTCGGATTCGTCGAAGACGTCCAGCACGGCTTGCCCGACTTGGCAGCGATGGCGTCGCACTGCGCCTGCGGCGTCGACGCGCTCGGATCGTGCGCCGCTGCATGGGACGAGGCCTCGGAGTCGTGCTTCTTCGCCTCCGCCGCGTGCTGCTCGGCGCTCATGTCGTGCGGACGCGCGCCGGGCGTCGACGCGCAAGCACCGAGGAGGACTGCAGTGAAAATCGTGACGAGGTGGCGACTCATGGCGGAAGGACAAACGCAATCCCGGGACCGTCTGACTTTGACTGCAACTCCGGTGCATGCCCGCCGCAGCTGCGACCGAAGGCGACGACGACGGCGTGCGCCGCTGACCGTGGCGAAACGCCACGAACGTAGACGATCGCCACATGCATCCCTCGGTCGCCGCCGGACTACGAACGCGCGGGAGCCTCTGTCGGACGCGTCGCTTGCTCCGGGCACGCGGCGGCAGAAGATGGCACGGCGCTCGCACTCACCGAGTGCTTGGTTGTCTCAAGAGCCTTGGTTGTCTCGAGAGGCGGCTTCGAGGAGGCGACTGTGCTCGACGTCCGTTCCCCCGCGCAAGCGTTGCAGGACCTGGAGGAGTTTGCGCGCGACGTCGCCGCAGGCCGCTCCCCGCGTTGCCCGGCGGACATCACCCCCGCGCTTGGGCATCTGAGGCTTGACGGCGGAAGTGGCGCCTGGCTCCTGCGCGTTCTGAGCGATACCTGCGGTCGCGAGGCGAACAGTGCCGCGGCTCGGCGGCAGTTCTTTCATGCCGCCCGCATGCCGCCCGCGCACTCGTCTCCTTGAAGCGCGAGGGTAACCGAATGTCCGAAGTCGAATTCGTGGGCCACAGCGCAGCAGGTCACGAGATCGACGCATGTCGTGCGGACTCGTCGCGCGACGTACCTGACCATCGTGAAGACGCGCGCCAGCGAGCACGATCGCGGGACCTTTTCGATCAGCTTCGCCAAGGGGGGCATCCGGGTCGGCGCGGTCATGAGTTAAAAGAAGCGCCGATGAGCGCGACCGACGACCTTCGCTCCGTCCGGCGCGAGCTCGAAAACGTCAGGTTCGCGCTCGACGTCTCCTCGAGAGTCGCGGTCACGGACGCTGCCGGAAGGATCATCGACGCCAACGACAAGTTCTGCGAAATCTCCGGCTACCCACGGGAGTTCCTGCTGGGGAAGACGCACCGCGTGATCAACTCCGGTCACCATCCGAAGGAGTTCTTCCGCGAGATGTGGTCCACGATCGTGGGCGGCGACGTGTGGCGCGGCAACCTGAAGAACAAGGCGAAGGATGGCTCGTTCTACTGGGTCGCGACCACCATCGTTCCCTTCCTCGATGCCGATGGAAAGCCCTACCAATACGTAGCGATTCGAAGCGAGATCACGGCGCAGAAGCTGGTTGAGGAAGCGTTGGAGCGAGCGTTCTCTGACCTCGCGGCGTCGAACGCGCGCGAGCATGCCCGCGCCGAAGCTCTCGACGAGGTGAATCGCCGGCTCGTCGAAGAGCAAACGAGGGAGCGAGCCCATCGCCGGCTCGAGCGCTTGCACGACATCAGCAAGCTCTTCGCGGACTTCGACAGCGTCGCGCAGACGCTCGATGCGGCGCTCCGTATCGTGGCCACGACGCTGCCCATTCGCACCGCGATCCTCATCGAATCGACGGACGGCCCGGGCAAGATGATGGTGTGGCTCTCGGAAGGTCTGAGCGCCGACGACGCGATTGCCGTAAGGGAGCGCGCGCGAGCGGCGCACGCCTGTCTCGTGGACGCGGGCTCTCCCGCGGATTCGCCGATCGGCACGCAGCTCGGCGAGGTGACGCTGTGCACGGAGCTGCCCCGAGCCGTGGTGCCCAGCGCAGAGACCGAAAGGCCGGTGGGCAAATTCATCGTCATCCCGCTCGCGGTGTCGAGGCGACCGGTGTTCGGCATCCTGCAGCTCGAGGCTGCGCACGGGCTCGACAAGGCCGATCTGATGTTCGTCAACGCGGTCGGCAACCAGCTCGCCATCGCGCTCGATCGGGATTGCCACTGGCGCCGCGACATCGCTCGGCGGGAGGATGCCGAAGAAGGGCGCACCAACGCCGAGACTCAGGGTGCCATCGCCGAGAGCTCGAGGGACAGGTACGAAGCGCTCGCGGCGGAGAACGCCAAACTCTACGAGCAGGCGCAGCAGGCCGTGCGCGTACGGGAGCAGGTGCTCGCGGTCGTCTCACACGATCTCAAGAATCCGGTCGCGACGATCCTCATGACCGCGCGGGCGCTGGTGAAGAGCGGTGCCCCCGCGGAAAAGGACGGCGGGCTCGCGCAAGCGGCCGGGAGGATCGACCGCGCCGCCGTACGAATGCAGCGGCTCATCGAGGACCTGCTCGACTTCGCGAGCATGGAGGCCGGACGATTCGCGATCGCGCGCGAGCCAGAGGATGCTGCGTCGATGATCGACGAGACGCTGGCGAACTACGAGGCGGTGGCGCGGGGAAAGCGGCAGCGGTTGACCAAGACCATCGAGCCGGGCCTGCCGATGGTGCACGCGGACCGCGATCGCATCCTGCAGGTCCTCTCGAACCTGACCGCCAACGCCACCAAGGCGACGCCCGAGGGCGGGCACGTCACCCTCCGCGTCGAAGCGCGGGGCCGCGATGTCTTGTTTTCGGTCTCCGACGACGGACCCGGGATCAGCGATAACGACGCAGCGCACCTCTTCGAGCGCTACTGGCGCAGCGGCTCGGCGCCGTACAAGGGAACCGGGCTCGGCCTCGCGATCGCTCGCGGGATCGTTGCGGCACACGGGGGCCGAATCTGGGCCGAAAGCGAGCTCGGTGGTGGCGCCGAGTTCCTCTTCACCATTCCTGCGGTCGAGGGGCCTCGTGATGTCGCGTGATCTGCAGGAACGCCGCGCCGACGCGCGGTGGGAAATCACCCTCCCCCGCCCCGGCCGCCCCGGGCCGCCCCGGGGGCGGGGATCCCGAGGGAGTAGCCCCAATCGCGCGAACATGCGCGTGACCGCAGCAAACGGCGACGGTGTCGCGTAATGCCACGGTGCGGGTGCACCACACCGCTTTCGGCGCGCGGTCCGGAAGGGCGCGCGAAGCAGTGTTCGAAGGGCACGGACGTTGCGGAGGGCGCGCCTATGACCGACGAACGCGCCCAATCCTCTCCGCTCGGAGGCACCTCACCCACGCCGGCATCACCCACGGACACATCACCCACGGGCACGAACACGTCGGGCGCGATCCCCTCGGCCACGGTCATATCGGCCACGGCCGCGAGTGAGGAGCGTCCGAAGAAGCCTCGCGGGTTTGCCGCCCTCTCGCCGGAACAGCGCCGCGCCTGCGGAAGCATGGGAGGGAAGAAGGCGCACCAGTTGGGCACGGCCAACGTCTTCGACTCGGACACCGCGAGCGCAGCCGGTCGAATCCCCCACCAGCGCGGAACGGCGCATCGCTGGACAGGCGAGCAAGCGAGCGCGGCCGGCAGGTTGGGCGCGGGCGTCAAGCAGCGACGGCGGGGAGCGCAGCCGGCCGACTGATTCTCCACCCGAGCAACTGCGGAGTGACCCGGCGCATCCGAGAACGCACGAGAGGTGGACGGTCCGCCGCTGCGGCACGTTCCCGGAGAGCCCATGGCGACGGTCCTCGTGGCCGATGACGACTCGGTGCTCCTCGATACGGTGCGCGCGGCGCTCGCCTCCGCCGGACACGACACGATCACGGTGGACAGCGGGCGAGCGGCGGTCGCCGCGCTGAGCCGCGCGGAAATTGACGTCGTTCTGACCGACGTCGCGATGCCCGGCCTGACCGGCATCGAGCTCTGTGAGTACGTCGTCGGAAATCGCCCCGACGTCCCGACGATCGTGATGACGGGCCACAGCCAGATGGACATCGCGGTCGCGGCGATCCGTGCCGGCGCTTACGATTTCCTGATCAAGCCGATATCGCTCCCTGCGCTCCTGGTGTCCGTGGAGCGAGCGGCGCGGCACCGTTCCCTCCTCCATAAACTGACGCGCTTGGAGAAGGCGAACGAGCCGACTGAGATCGACGGTGTGATTGGCCAGAGTTCGTCCATGCTCCGCGTCCTCGACGTGGTCCGGCGCGTTGCAGACACCGACGCCTCGGTGCTCATCGGTGGCCCGAGCGGCAGCGGCAAAGAAGTCATTGCCCGGCTCCTCCATCGAAACAGCCAACGCCGCGACTTCCCCTTCGTCTCCATCAACTGTGCGGCCTTACCGGAGGCGCTCCTCGAGAGCGAGCTGTTCGGTCACGTGAAGGGCGCGTTCACCGACGCGCGGCAGGCGCATGGCGGTCTGTTCCTGCAGGCGCAGGGGGGCACCTTTTTTCTCGACGAGATCGGCGACATGCCGCTCGGTCTTCAGCCGAAGCTCCTGCGCGCCCTCCAGGAACGAACGGTTCGAGCGGTCGGATCGAGCGCAGAGATCCCGATCGACGTTCGCGTCGTGTCAGCGACGAATCAAGACATCGATACCGCCGTCCACGAGAAGCGGTTCCGCGCAGATCTGTTCTTTCGCCTCGATGTCGTCCGGATCAATCTCCCACCGCTGCGCGCGCGCGGGACCGATATCCTGCTCCTCGCGAAGCACTTTCTCGAGCAGTTCGCCGCCCGCGCGGCCAAGCCGGTCCGCACCATCTCGCCGACCGCCGCCGCCAAGCTCCTCGCCTACGACTGGCCCGGCAACGTGCGCGAGCTGCAGAACTCGATGGAGCACGCGATCGCGCTCGGTCGGTACGATGCCATCGGTCTCGACGACTTGCCGGACCGCATCCGCGAGGCCTCGCCGACCATGCTGACGCTGCCGCTCGGCGATCCCTCGCTATTGATGACGCTCCGTGAGCTCGAAGAGCGCTACATCGTGCGCGTCATGTCCGTCGTCGCTGGCAACAAGACCGTCGCGGCAAAGATCCTGGGGATCGATCGCAAGACGCTCTACCGCAAATTGGATTCGCTCCCCGATCGCGGCTCCGCGCTCCCGACCGACTCCTACTAGCTAGAGGCTGTTGCAGAAGTGATCGCAGCGTTCCGTACGAGGCGGCGCACGGTCCGGACGCTGGGATTTACCCTCCCCCGGCCCCTCCCGAAGGGAGGGGTCCCGTCCGACGCGCTCCC
>JBKJQC010000307.1:0-7538 GCA_046593995.1 Polyangiales bacterium | reverse complement strand
ACGGTTTTTCGCTACCGACGCGGCGAGAATGTCCGAGACGCCGATGCAATCGCGCAGGCGCTCGCTCCCTACAATGAGCAACTCGCGACGCACGGTCGTCGCCTCCTCTCCCGCCGGCGAGCGGTGACCCTGCCGGAGTTCGTCGACGACCGCCTCGCGACCTTCCTCGGTTACCTCGTCGGTGACGGTCACGTGAGCCGCGTGAAGCATCATGTCGGCCTCACGACCGCTGACCAAGAGACGATTGCGACGTTCGCCGACATCGCGCTCCAACTCTTCGGCGTCTATCCGAGCATCAAGTGGGACGACTCGTCGCCGAACGGTCGCTACCGCGTGCTCCTCCACTCCGAGACGGTCAGCGACTTCCTCGTCGATGGCCTCGGTCTCACGCACGGTCCGAGCGCGCGCGAGAAGCAGGTCCCCGACTGCATCTTCCGCTCGCCTGAACCGGTGGTGCGCGACTTCCTCCGCGCGTACTTCGACTGCGACGGATACGCCGGCAAGCAGGGCGTCATCCTCAGCACCGCGAGCGAAGTCATGTCGGAGCAGGTGCAGCTCCTGCTCCTCAACTTCGGCATTCTCTCGCGCCGTCGCCCTCAGAACGACGGCTGCTTCCACGTTCACATCACGGGCAAGTCGGTCGAGACGTTTGCGCTGAAGGTCGGCTTCAACCTCACGCGCAAGAAGGAAGAAGTCGAGAAGTACCTGATGAACCGCAAGTGGTTCAAAGAGGAGTCGTCGGCCGACGAGGTCGTCTCCATCGAGCACGGCATCGGGGACGTCTACGACATCTCGGTCGAGGAGACCCACCGCTACGCGGCGCAGGGCTTCATCAACCACAACTCGTACTGGCACTCGAAGCTGATGACCGGCAAGGTCGGCACCGCTGCGGAGATCCTCGACTACGCCGATCGCAACGCCGGTGTCATGGCCACGTCCGGCGGGCGCCTCAATCCGTACAAGCTCGGGGTCGAGCTCTATCGTGACATCGAGGAGCGGTGGAACCGCGGGATGTTCGGTAAGGACTGGGAGGAGTGCGACGACATCCAGGCGAAGAACAGCTGGGATCTGCGCCTCGGTCTCGGGTTCAAGAAGATCCAGCAGGTGCGCTCGCTCTACAACGACGTCACCTTCCTCGACGAGTTCCTCACGCCGGAATTCTGCCAGAAGCACAAGCTCTTCTCGTTCGACTGGAACAACCGCAACGAGCGATACGAGATCGCTACGCGCGAGTTCAAGCAGGTCAAGGAGAAGCTCCTCTTCCAGCTCACCAACTTCGGCAACCCGTTCATCTTCGTCGAGGACGCCAACTTCGAGAACAAGGGGGAGCTGCTCCTGCGGCACGATCACCAGGGGATCGATCTCCGCATCGACTACGCCCGCGAGGTGCTCGTCGCGCTGGTCCGCGTGTGGAAGCGGCCGGTGAACGTCCTCACCAAGCAGGAGGACAAGCCGATGATCTATCGGTACGACGGCAAGGAGCACACGTCCAAGCAGGTCCGCTGAGCGCGCGCGCGGGCTCGGAGAGCATGCGGCCGGGCGCGACCAGGATCGGCGCTCACCGGTTGCGCTCCGGGCCTCCTCCGCTCCATCCTGACGCATGCGCCGTAGACTTGGTTCCTTCGCGTTGGGTCTGTTCGTCAGCTGTGGCGGCGCCGTCGCCGACGATCCCGGCGCCGATGCCGGGGCGCCGCGTACGAATGCGGCGGACCTCACGCCGGATCGCGCGCTGCTCGCCACCGTGAAGCGGATCGTGCAGCGGTCCCCGCAGTTGGCCTATGCGTACGAGAATGGCGGCGCCGTCTCCGCCACTTCCCACGGCTTCGCGTCTTCAGGTGACCTCGCGGTCGACAGACACGAGTACGACAAGCTCGCCGCGCGCATCCCGCGGTTTGCGGACGAGCCGCTCGAGGTCGACGTTGCGCGCATGGCACGTCTGCGCATCACCCTCTCGCCGATCGGCGCGCGACACGCCGCCGGCGCGCTCGTCGATGGTCGCGTCACCTACCGCGACGCGTGGCCCTCGACCGATCTGGTCGCGCTCGGCAACAACTACTACACCGAGCACCTGTTCGTGCTCCGCGACGCCGATGCTCCGCGCGCGATCGAGTATCGCGTCATGCTGGGACACGGACTCCACGCGACGAAGGATGCCGACGGCGCCATCGTCCTCGCCGACGCGAAGGGGGAGGGGCGCCTGCGCATCACCCCCGCGTACGCAGTCGACGCCGCGGGCGTCCGCAGGGACGCGCGGTTGACCCTCGAGGGGAGCACCCTACGCATCGAGCTCGATCGCGAAGGGCTCACCTATCCCGTGGTCCTCGACCCCGTCGTGGAGTCCTACGTCTGGGAGAAGAAGACCACGACGGACGCACCGAGCGCGCGCTTCTACACGGCGATGTCGTACGACCTCGATCGCAAGGTCATGGTCCTCTATGGCGGCACCGACGTGACGGGCAGCAGGGTCGCCGACACCTGGGAGTACAACGGCTCGAACTGGACGAGGAGGTGCGGCGCGCCGCTTCCGGCGTGCGCGCTCCCGATCATCGATCAGCACGCGATGGCCTACCACGCAGGGCTGAAGCGGACGTTCCTCCACGGGTTCTCTTTCGGTACCGGCAACTGGCTCGGTCGCTGGGACGGCACCAGCTGGACGACGACGACGTGGACCACCTCTACGCCTCCCATCTCGCGCTGGTCACAAGCGATCGCCTACGATTCGGTGCGCACCACGGTGATCGAGGTGGGAGGAGCCGTCTTTGCGGAGACGGAGGAGACCCTGCTGTGGAACGGATCGACCTGGGCGACGCCCGCCGGGCCGCTCTACACGGCGGTCCCGACGTGTCCTGGCGTGGCGCCGCGCTGCCGTACCGAGTCGGCGATGGCCTACGACTCGGTCGCCGACCGCGTCTTCCTCTTCGGTGGCAAGGGCCCGAAGGACGACACCTGGCAGTACAACCCCGGGACGAAGGTCTGGACCGAGATCACTCTCGCGGGCAAGCCGAGCGCGCGCGGCGGCCACGGCATGGCCTACGACTCCGCGCGTGGTCGCACCGTGCTCTTCGGCGGAGGCACCGGGTTCTACGATGACACGTGGGAGTGGACGGGCACCGTGTGGAACCCGATCACTCCGCTGACCAAACCGGCC
Organism: Polyangiales bacterium; assembly: GCA_046593995.1. GTDB lineage: Bacteria > Myxococcota_A > Polyangia > Polyangiales > JADJMO01 > JALHOE01. The sequence continues at coordinate 4,390 of JBKJQC010000307.1, read as the reverse complement.
GGCCGGCGCTACTTCGCCTTCGCGTACGACGTCGCCCGCGGCCGCACGGTGCTCTTCGGCGGCTCGAAGAGCGACGGCGCCGGGAACGCGATCTCGGACAACGAGACGTGGGAATACCACGCGCGCGGCGGCGGCTGCACGGCGAATAGCCAGTGTGACACCGGCGCGTGCGTCGACGGTGTGTGCTGCGAGAGCCCGTCATGCGGCACCTGCCAGCAGTGCAACGGCAGCAATCCGGGCACGTGCACGACCGTGGTCTCCGGCGACGACGACACGTGCAAGACGCCCGCGGCGACCTGCAACGGCGCGGGCGTCTGCAAGAAGCTCTCGGGACAGACCTGTGGTGCCAGCACCGAGTGCCTCTCAGGGTTCTGCATCGACGGCGTCTGTTGCACCACCGCGTGCGGCGAGAACTGCTACGCCTGCAAGGCGTCGCTCAAGACGACGAACGCCGACGACGGCCTGTGCGGTCCGGCCAAAGACGGTCTCGACCCGCACAACAACTGCGACGCGAGCGGCGAGTGCGGCACCAGCGGCGTGTGTGACGGTGGCGGCACCTGCAAGAAGCAGCCGGCAGGAAAGAGCTGCGGCGCCGGAGCCACCTGCGACGGGAACACCGCGAAGGGCTCGCAGTGCAACGGCAGCGGGACGTGCAACGTGAACGAGACCGGCACCGCGTGCTCGCCCGGTCTGTGCATCTCCGGATCCGGCTGCAGGTCGACGTGCACGACGAACGCGGACTGCGCGACGACCGCGTTCTGCGACACGACGGTGGGCCAGTGCAAGGCGAAGCAGACCAACGGCGCGGCATGTAGCGCGGCGTCCCAGTGCACGTCCAACTTCTGCGTCGACAGCGTCTGCTGCAACTCGCTGTGCAACGAGAAGTGCCAGGCCTGCGCCGCTGCGGCGAAGGAGACGGGGGCGGACGACGGCGTCTGCGGCGCGGCGAAGAACGGCACCAATCCGCATGCCGATTGCACCAAGGGGAGCGGCGGCGTGTGCGGCCAGACCGGCGCATGCGACGGCGCGGGCGCATGCAAGATCGAGTCGGCCGGCCTGTCGTGTGGCGCCGGCGTGGTCTGCGAAGGGAACACCGCGAAGGGGCAGCAGTGCGACGGCCTCGGCGCCTGCGTGAACAACGCGACCGGCAGCGACTGCAAGGAGGCGAAGTGCACCGCGCCGTCCGGGTGCGTGTCCGCCTGCACCGCCGACGGTAGCTGCAGCTCGACCGGCTGGTGCGACAAGTCCGTCACGCCGTCGATCTGCAAACCGAAGAAGAAGAACGGCGACAAGTGCGCGGTGGCGAGCGAGTGCGAGAACCCGTTCTGCGTGGACACGGTCTGCTGCAACAAGCCGTGCGGCGGACAGTGCGAGGCGTGCGACACCGAGGGCGCCGTCGGAACCTGTGTGCCGGTCACCGGCACGCCGAAGAACGGTCGCGCGACGTGCGACGCAGGCTCGGGACCGAGCGACTGCAAAGCGCGCTCGTGCGACGGCATCACGGCCGCGACGTGCGCGGGGTACGCCGGTCCGTCGGTGGTCTGTCGCGCGGCGGCGTGCACCGACAACAAGCAGGTCGGCGAGGCGCGCTGCGACGCGAAGGGGGCTTGCCTGAGCGATCCACCCAAGGCCTGCGATCCGTACGTCTGCTCCGGGACCGCGTGCAAGGCGACCTGCGCGCAGAACAGCGACTGCGTCGCGCCGAGCACGTGCGACACGGGATCCGGCAAATGCATCAACGCTGCGAAGTGCGACGGCGATCACACGCTGACGGCCCCGGACGGCGTCACGACGACGAACTGCGTGCCGTACCGGTGCGACGTGAGCGGTGCCTGCAAGACCGTGTGCAGCTCGACCGACGACTGCGCGGCGCCCGCGCTGTGCGATGCCGGAAAGTGCGTGCAGCCGACCGCGAACCCCAGTGACACCGAGGAATCCGGCGGTTGCGCCATGGGAGCCCCGCGATCGACGTCCTCCTACGCCATCGCCGCGAGCCTCCTGGCGATGCTCGGCCTCGCGCGTCGCAAGCGTCGAGCGTCGATGTGATCGACGCGCATGCCACCAGGTCGAGGTCACCATCGGCAGCACTCCACACCGAACGGCGCGCTCGTGCGTATGTAGAGGAATGGCCTCGCTCCGCTCGCTCTACCGCACCTGCTTCGTCGCCTCCTTCGCGCTGATCGCGTCGTCTGCCGGGTGCAACCGCTCGAGCGCCGTCGCCAACGACAGCGCGGCCACCCCTCTCGCGAGCGCAGCTCCTGTCGCGAGCGCATCACCCTCTGCCGCTCCCTCAGGGGCCATGCTCTCGCGCCTGATCCCCCCGGCGCGTCCCGGTCCGCGCAGCCCGTGCCCGCTCACTGTCGAGCCCGGCGTCGCGTTCGGGCCGGTGCTCCTCGGCGAGACGGTCGCCGATCTCGAGAGCGCTGGGCTCACGGTGAAGAAGGTCAGCGACACGCACGCCGAGGTCTCGCTCGCTGGTACGGGCGCCGTGGGCGGCACCGACGCGGTGCTGAAGATCACCCTCTGTCAGGGGAAGATCATCGACGTCTGGGTCGACGACCTGCGGCTCGCGCCGACGTGCGTCGCCTATGCGGGCAAGAGCGTCGCGCCGTCGATCCCGCGCGAGGAGCTCGAGAAGCTGCTCGGTGGGTGCACCGATGCCCCACCGCGCATCGGCGGTACGTTCGAGAGCTGCCAGGGCGGCGGGGTGTATGTCGGTCACGGCATGGGCACGTTCCTCCAGGTGCGCGTGCGACCGAAGGCCTTTCCCTTCGACGACGCGTGCTCGGTCGCGAGCGACGACGGGAGCCCGGTCACGCTCGCTCCGTCCGATCGTGATGCGATGGTGCGCGACACGCTCATGCTGCGCGAGCTCGGCCCCTATTGGCACGTGGACGAGCCCGGGCGCGATCCGCTGCGCATCGTCCGCACCGCGCTGGTGCCCGAGCAGACGCTGACGATGTTCGGCTCGCCGGTGGTCTGGATCGACGAGTCCGCAGCGACGAAGGGCACCGCGTTCCTGCGCATCACGGCGCTCGCGGCGACGCGCACGAAGGCGACGCTCTCCTTCGAGTATCCGATCGAAGGCGTCGTCGGCACCGCGACGTTCTCGCGCAGCGGCGGCTCTTCGACCTACCGCCTCGCGCGTGGCGAGGTGCGCGAACGGTGACCCTTCGCGAGCACTGCTTGCAAGCGCGCGATGCTACCGCGGATGTCGCGATGCCCGAGGATACGCAACGTCTGCAATACGGTGAGCGCGCGCCGCGGACGCCCGAGGCGTTCGAGCGCGCGGGCGGCGATGAAGAGCCGCGCCTCGTCGCCGTAGGAGCCGCGGTCGTGCTCGCGCGCGGTACGCCGCGTCATCGCGAGGAGCGACCTCGGATCGATGTCGAGCTGGACCTCGACGAGATCGCCGCGCACGTGATCGGGCTGGCTCGTGAGCGCGCTCTCGATCTCGGCGACCAAGCTCTGCCCCGCGACGGAGCGCGCGAGCGCGAGATCGCCGGCGCGGTGCGCGAGGACCGCGCTCGCCACGCGAAGTGTTTCGGAGATCGACGCGCGCTCGGTCAGCGCCGCGATGAGCGGCACCGCGAGCTCCGGTCGAGTGCGCACCTCGGGCAGCGCGAAGACGAAGGGCAGGGTGAGCCCATCGAGCGGTCGAGGCGCAAAGGCCGCCACGCTGGTGGCGCGCATGTCCTCGACGCGTAGCGTGCCGAGCCCGCGACGGTAGGCGGAGCCGTCTTCGAGGCAAGAGAATTGGATCCCGATGTCGCGAGGTCCGTCGTCGTACCAGTCTCGAGCGACGCGGGGCCGCACCTTGCCTCGAGCGGCACAGACCGCGCCCATCCGCTCGGCGAGGACGCTCACGAAGCGGACGAACAGTTTCTCGAACGCGTCCGGAGAGACATGCGCGTAGGTGTTGAAGGACAGCAGACGCCCGTCCTCGTCGAGCGCGACGAGACGCCGCGCGAGCACCATGCCCTTCGCGTCGCGCGCGTAGATCACACGCTTGTCGATGTCGGCCGCGTTGGCGAAGACGGAGAAGAAGTTGCATTGGCCGATGCTCAGACAGGAGCCGAAGCGCTCGCCCATCTGGAAGATCTCCAGCGGATCGTCCTCGAGCGAGAGGAAGATCGGCGCACCGTCGACGCCCTTTTCCGCGACGACGCCGATGCCATCGACCCACGGTCGAGGATCGATCCCGCGTGCCTCGAGCATGCGGAGGACCGCCACGTTCTCCGGCGCATCGCGGAGGTCCCAAGGGGGTGGGCCTGCGCGGATCCGCAGCACGCGAAGCGCGAGCTCCCGATGCGCCGATTCGAGCTTCGAGGCGGCGGCAATGATGGCGAGGCCGACATCGGCCATCGCCCACGCGGGCGGCTCCCCCGCG
>JBKJQC010000179.1:0-5802 GCA_046593995.1 Polyangiales bacterium | reverse complement strand
CATGCGCTCGGCGGACGCGATCGATGCGTTCGCGCTGTCACGTCCGCCGGCCACGAAGCCGGGGACCCCCGCATGGAACTCGCGCGCGGTCGTCATCGAGGGGGCGACGGCCCACGTGCACGCGCCGCTCACGACCGCGCAGCGCTCGACGGTCGCGAGCGCGTTCGAGAGGTTGTGCCCGCCGGTGACGATCATGTGCGAGCCCGTGGCGAGCTCCGCGCTGAACGCGAACGCGTTTCGCCGCGGCGAGATGAGATTGCCGGTCGCGGTCCAGTGCGGATCGACGAGCACGGGGTACTCGAGCCCGCACCCGTTTTCGACGGTGCACCCCCGCGCGACGGCGTCCCAGCGCACGAGCACGTCGCACGTGGAGCCGCCGATGGGAATCATCTCCGAAGGGACCGACGCGCGCGTCGAGTACCTGCACCCCTCGACGGACAGCTTCGCGTCGTGCCGCTCCCCTTTCGCATCGACGAGCCACGGGGGCGCGACGCGCAGCAAGGGGATCCCCTTTTCGTCCTCGAACTGAAGCGTATTCGCGTAGAGGCGGAGCGAGGAGATCCCTTCGAGCGCGACGCGGTAGCGCAGCACCTCGTCGACCGGGCGCTCGTCGAAGGAGATGAAGTCCTCGACGCCCTCCGTCGTCACGCGTTGGATCACGTCGGCGTGCGGGAGCGCGCGCCGGTAGAGCACCGCGTCTTCGGCCACCTCGGCGCGCGCGTCGCTCGTACCGACGAGTGAGAACGACAGACTACGGTGCGATCGCTCGTCCTCGACACGCGTCGGCGCTCCAGCCGTGAGCGGCAGGGCGACCATCGCCGGCCGCGGCGTGCGACGCACCATCTCGGGGTCGAGCACCGGGCGCAACGTGTCGTCGCGGCGCTCGAAGCGCGTCGCGAACGTCGCCGATGCGCCTCCGAGCACGGGCTCGCGGACGCGGCGGATCGGCTCACCCGGCGCGGCGTCGAGCGTCACGAATCCGAGGTGGCGGCCGGCCAGCGCTTCCACCCGCCGCACGGCGACTTCGCTCCGCGCGGCGAGGTGCATCTGTGTCTGCGCCACCGACGCATCCGCGTGATCGACGACGCCACCACTCGAGCAACCGGCTGACGCAGCGCTCACCACGGACACGATCCCGGCGAGCCGCTTCCCCATTCCCATGGGGGGCGATTCTCGCACGACGATCGCGCGTGCGTCAGCTCGCGTGACGGCGTCGACGCGCGAGTCCGAGGGCGAGCGCGACGAAGCCCACGCCGAGCGCCCCCTTCGCGAACGAGCCGGAGCTCGGGGTCGCGACGTCGCAGCCGAACACGCCCGTCGAATCGGAGCCGGGGCACGGATGGTTCGTGGTGTTCGTGACCGTCCGCACGCGCGGGACCTTGCCGGCGAGCGAGGCCTGCAGCTCGAGATCCTGCCCGAGCGCGCTCTGGGGGAGCTCCGCGAACATGCGCGTCGTCACGTACGTCGCGCGGCCGGGGAACGCGCGATCGAGCTCCGTCTGATCGGTGTCCGTCGCGAACACGGTGCCGGCGTCGGTCGTGGTGGTGCCCGAGGGGAGGCCGTCGACGATCTTCCCACGGGCGACGTCGTCGCTCGACTCGACGAGCCACGTGCGGCCACCGTCCTGCGCGAGCTTCGCGAGCTGGAGGGTGTTCCAGTTCGAGCCCATCGCGGCGTAGTCCCAGACGAGCTCCTCGGTCTTGATCTCCGCGACCGGGAAGTTCTTCGTGTCCCAACGCCCCTCGCCGAGGACGAAGAGCTTGAGGCCGACCTTCGCGCCGGTGCCGGCGGCGATCATGCGGAGCGGCAGCGTGGGGTTCGAGCCGTCGTACGAGATGCGGATCGGGACCATCTTCGAGACGTCCGCTTGGGGGACGAGCTTGATGACGAGGAACCCGAACCCCTCCGCGATGTACTTGTCGATGATCGGATCGACCGACGTCGGGATCGTGTACTTGTGATCGAGGAGCCAGTTGCGGAGCGCGGTGCCGTCGGTCGCCGAGAGCTGCGTGGCCTCGTAAGGGCCGACGACCTTCTGGTCCCAGACGTTCACGCCGCCGTTGTCGCTCGGTGGCGCGCTGGAGCTGAAATCGCTACTCTCGCCCGCGCCTCGGCTCCTGCTCGGACACTGCGGGGTCGGCGGTCCGATGATCTGCACCTGCGTCTCCGTCTCGAGGCGCTGGAAGAACAGCTCGGAGCTGACGCCGATGTCGACCTTGCCGCGGATCGGCAGCACCCACCCGAACTCGCTCGGCGCGCCGACGTACTGGATCTGATCCCAGAGGATCGTCCGACGCGAGGAGAGCGCGAACGCCATCCGATGCGCGGTCACCTGCGTGGACGGCCCCTCGGGGACGAAGCATCCACCACACGCTTCGGCGTCGCGCGGCGCGAAGACCGCCGTCGAGAGCGCCGAGAGGAACAACGCGGAGGCGATCGCTCGTTTCATCACGACTCCTTCTTGCCACGCCCGAGGCGCACGCGCGAGAGCCGGCGGCGCAACGAGACCGTCATGGCAGCGGCCGACACGACGAAGAAGCCACCGAGCCCTCCGAGCGGACCGCCCGCGGTGTTGCAGCCGAAGCCGCCGCCGCTCGACGACGTCGACGCGAGGTTCGGATCGAAGGGGGTCGAGGCGTCGTCGTCCTCGACACCGCCGTCGGCGAGGCCGCCGTCGACCGATCCGCCCGGGGGCTGCCCGTCGCACACCGGCGAGATCCCCGGACAGTCGACCTCGATCGACTCCTGACAGGCGTAGTTGATCCCCTTCGGCGCCATCCGGGCGCGGGGGATGGGGCCTCCGAGCGAAGCCTGCAGCTCGAGGTCCTTGCCGAGCGACGTCTGCGGCAGCTCCGCGAAGAGGCGTGTCAGACGGATCGAGGTGCGCGTCGGGAACGCCGCGTCGAGCTCGGTCTGGTCGGTGATCGACGAGAACACCGTGCCCGCCTCGGTCGTCGTCGTGCCGGGGGGGAGGTTCGCGACGAGCTGCACCTTCGTGACGTCGTCGCTCGTCTCGGTGACGAAGGTGGCGCCGGCGTGCTTCGCGATCGCCGCGATCTCGAGCGTCCCGTAGTTCGACGCCATCGCGCGCCAGTCCCAGATCAGGTCGGCGGTCTTGACCTCCTCGGGCACGAAGTTCTTCGACTCCCAACGCCCCTCGCCGAGCACGAACAGCTTGATGCCCACCTTCGCGCCGCTGCCGGCCGCGATCATGCGCAAGGGGAGCGAAGGGCTCGAGCCGTCGAAGCCGATGCGGATCGGCACCATGCGGGTGGCCGTCGCCTCGGGCACGAGCTTGATCGCGAGGAAGCCGGAGCCCTCGGCGATGTACTGATCGATGACGGGGCCGATCGAGTCGGGGATGACGTAGCCGTGATCGGTGAGCCAGTTGCGGAGCGCCGTCCCGTCCGTCGCCGAGAGCTGCGTCGCCTCGTAGGGGCCGACGACGCTCTGCGACCAGACGTCGACGCTCCCCGTGTCCGAGGCCGTCGAGGCGTCGGCGAAGCCGCCACTCGGGCTGTTGTCGCTGCGGTTACAGCTCGTGCGGCACCGCTTCTCCGGCTCGGGGCACTGGGGAGGTGGCGGCGGGTTGATCTGCGGCTGGGTGCTCTGCTCGAGGCGCTGGAAGAGCTGATCGGACGAGACCCCGACGTCGACCTTGGTCTTGATCGGGAGGACCCAACCGAACTCGCTCGGCGCGCCGACGTACTGGATCTGGTCCCACAGCACGGTGCGCTTCGCCGAGAGCGCGAACGCCATCCGGTGCGCGGTCACCTGCGTCGACGGCCCGGGCGGCACGAAGCATCCCCCGCAGGCTTCTGCGTCACGGGGTGCGAGGACACCGAGCGCGGACAGCGCGGCGACGAGGGAGATGGAGGCGAGAGCTCGTTTCATTGGATGTCCTTCTTGCCGCGCCCGAGGCGCGCGCGCGAAATCCGGCGACGCAGCGAGACCGTGATCGCAGCGGCCGAGACGACGAACAAGCCGCCGAGCCCCTGGAACGGGGTGCCACCCGTGTTGCAGCCGAAGCCGCCACCGCCCGTGGTCGACGAGGCACCGTTGCCGGCGTCGGGATCGAAAGGGTCGACGCCGCCATCGGTGCCTGGGTTCGGTTGATCGCACACCGGCGACACGCCGGGGCACTCGACTTCGATCGGGCCCGGACACGTGTAGTTGATCCCCTTCGGCGCCATGCGCGCCTGCGGGATCACGCCGCCGAGCGATGCCTGGAGATCCAGATCCTTGCCGAGCGAGGTCTGGGGGAGCTCGGCGAAGAGCCGGGTCACGCGAATCGACGTGCGCGTCGGGAAGGCCGTCGCGAGCTCGGTCTGATCGCTGATCGTGGAGAACACCGTACCGGCTTCGGTCGTCGTCGTCCCGGGTGGGAGGCCGTCGACGAGGCTCGCCGTGGTGAGGTCGGTGCTCGTCTCGGTCACGAACGTCGCGCCGGCGTGCTTCGCGATGGCGGCGACCTCGAGCGCTCCGTAGTTCGAGCTCATCGCGCGCCAGTCCCAGACGAGATCCGCGGTCTTGACCTCCTCGGGGACGAAGTTCTTCGACTCCCAGCGCCCTTCGCCGAGCACCCAGAGCTTGATGCCCACCTTCGCCCCGCTGCCCGCCGCGATCATCCGGAGCGGCAGCGAAGGGCTCGAGCCGTCGAACCCGATCCGGATCGGGACCATGCGGCTCGCCGTCGCCTCGGGCACGAGCTTGATCGCGAGGAAGCCGAAGCCCTCCGCGATGTACTGATCGATGACCGGGCCGATCGAGCTCGGGATCACGTAGCCGTGATCGCTGAGCCACTTCGTGAGCGCGGTCCCGTCGGTGGCCGAGAGCTGCGTCGCCTCGTATGGGCCGACGACGCTCTGCGACCAGACATCGACGCTGCTGGCCGCATCCCAGTTCGAGGACGTGCCGGTGTCCTGCGCCCCGCCGAACTCTCCTTGGTTCCAACACGTGCTGCGGCAGCGCTTCTCGCGCTCCGGACATGCCGGGGGCGGCGGGGCCGTGACCGACGGCTGTGTGTATTGCTCGAGACGTTCGAACAAGCGATCCGACGAGACCCCGACGTCGACCTTCATCCGGATGGGGAGGACCCAACCGAACTCGCTCGGGGCGCCGACGTACTGGATCTGATCCCACAGGACGGTGCGCTTCGCAGAGACGGCGAACGCCATCCGATGCGCCGTGACCTGCGTCGAAGGTCCCGGCGGCACGAAGCACCCTCCGCACGCATTCGCCGACCTCTCGGCACCGAACGCGGCAAGGCCGGTCAGTAAGCACGCCATCCCGAGAACGGTCTTCATCGGACGAGCAGCAGAGCCAGGACCGTGCCAGGGAGAGCAGCGAAGTTCTCCGAGAAATGGCGATGCGGCGTCGGTGTCACGTTGCGCCAGCCGCGACAGCCCGAATCCCTCGCGCTCTCGCCCGCGGCCCGAGCCCGAGTCCGAGTCCGAGCCCGGCGCTCTCGTTCTCGACGCCGCCGACACCACAGCGAGAAAGCGAGAGTAGGAGATCGGGCTCGGACTCGGGCTCGGGCTCGGACTCGGGGAAGAGAGGGTCTCGACGCGCGGAGTCATGGCCCATAGATCTGCACCCTCGATGCCCCTCCCCGCCTTCTCCGGGACCTCGCGTTACCTCACCGATCCGTCGCTCGAAGCCGCCGTGAAGTGCGCGCTCGCGCTCGAGCGACCGCTGCTCGTCAAGGGCGAGCCCGGGACGGGGAAGACCCTGCTCGCGACCGCGATCGCCGAGACGATGGCCACGTCCGAAGGGCTGATCCACTGGCCGGTGAAGTCGACG
>JBKJQC010000119.1:0-5529 GCA_046593995.1 Polyangiales bacterium | reverse complement strand
ACCGCGCTGCAGCTTCTCGACCGGCGCGCAGGAGACGTGTTCGTCAAGGAGCGCGCCATCCTCACGCGGCAGGTCGCGCACCTCGGTCGGTTGGTCGACGACCTCCTCGACGTCTCGCGCATTCGCGCAGGACGCATCGAGCTCGTGCGCCGAAAGATCGAGCTCGCGAGCGTCGTCGAGCAAGCGGTCGAGATGGTGCGCCCACTCGTCGCGGAGCGGGGGCACACGCTGTCGGTGGCCGTCCCGGACCAGGGGCTTCCTCTCGACGCCGATCCCGTGCGCATCGCGCAGGTCGTGGGCAACCTCCTGCACAACGCCGCGAAGTTCACCCCACCCGGCGGTCACCTCGCGATCGAGGCCGTAGCGACGGGGCCGATGGTGTCGGTGATCGTCCGCGACGACGGCGAGGGCATCGGCACCGAGCTGTTGCCGCGCGTCTTCGACGCATTCACGCAGGGGCAGCAGTCGAGCGAACGGCGCAACGGTGGCCTCGGTCTCGGGCTCGCAATCGCGCGCAATCTCGTCAACCTGCACGGCGGCGCCATCGAAGCACGCAGCGAGGGCCCCGGCCTCGGCACCGAGGTGATCGTGCGCTTGCCGCTCGCGACCGGCGAAGGCGCCGCCGATCCGACTCGCTCGGAGGCGCCGCCGAGGAGCCAAGACCTCCGGCACGTGCTCCTGGTCGACGATAACGCCGACGCCGCCGAGTTGCTCGCAATGGCGCTCGACCTCGTCGGCTTCCGCGTCGAGGTCGCTCACGACGCCCAAGCGGCGCTCGCGCTCGTCGAGCGACGAATGCCCGACCTTGCGATCTTCGACATCGGTCTTCCCGGCATGGATGGTCACGGCCTCGCGCGGTGCGTCCGCGCGATGCCGAGCGGTTCGACGGTGCCGCTCATCGCGCTGACCGGGTACGGACAGGCCGCAGACCGGGAACGAAGCCGCGAGTCCGGATTCGACGTGCACCTCGTCAAACCGGTCGACCTCGACGTGCTCGAGAAGACGGTGTTGCGCCTTCTCGACGCGCGCCGCCCCTGACCCGTGACCGCCCGACAGGTCCGTTACCGCTCCGCCGTCAGGCGCTCTCGTCGAATCGTCGCCGCGGTCCTACGTTAGGTCGGGCATGTCGACGAAGGACGAGGGGGAGGCGCGATGGGGTGCATCGGGCGCCGCAGCCGGGGTGATCATCCGCCTGTTCGGTGGCCGCGCCAAGATCGAGGGGGACCTCGAGCTCAAGCTCTCCACGCGGGACGGTCCGTCGCTCGCAGCGAAGCTCCGCCAGGCCTACTACTGGATCGTCAACAACGCGATCATCGCGCCCTACTACGACATCGAGTACGGCGAGACCGGGGCTTCGACCTTCGCGTTCCCCAACGGAGACGTGGTCAAGCTGCCGACCGACGCGAGCTACTGCTCGTACGTCCTACTGCCATTGCTGACATTCGCGACGCGCCGTCGCGCGCTCCTGGTCGGCGGCCCCGGCAAGGGGAAGACCGCGACCGCGATCCTGATGGGGATCCTCGCGGGGTACAGCTACGAGGACGTGCGCCGCTCGGTCCAGCACGGCCACCCGCAGCTGACCATCGCCGATCTGCTGGGCACCCCGCTTCCGAGCGCGATGATGGAGGCGAAGGCGCTCGAGGACGTGAAGGTGAGCTGGCGACGCTGGCTCACGATGCGGGTGAAGATCGTCGACGAGTACAACCGCATCCCCACCAAGACGCAGTCCGCGCTCCTCTCGCTGATGGCGGAGGGGTACGCGGAGATGTTCGACCAGGTGGTCGAGGCGAAGGACGCGGCCTGGTTCCTCACGGCCAACGACGACGTCGGCGGCGGCACCTTCCAGGTGATCGAAGCGCTCAAGGACCGCATCGATCTCACCATCAAGGCGATGCCGTTCAACGCGCACTTCCTCGGCCTGCTGCTCGCCCGCATCGAGCACGGCATCGACCCGAACGAGATGGTCCCGCGCGACATCGTGTTCGCGCCCGAAGAGCTCGACGAGATGCGCGCCGAGATCCGCGCGGTGCCGATCCCCAAGCCCGTCCTGCGTCGGCTCGAGTTCTTCGTCGGACAGCTCGAGTTCTGTCAGAAGGCGAGCGTCCAGTTCGAATACAAGAACAAGGACACGCTGCGCCTCGCCGGCATCCCGATGGCGCAGGTGTGCAACGAGAACTGCCCCCTCGACAAGACGAAGCACCTCTGCGCACAGACGCAGCAGGGCCTCTCGGTGCGCTCGTTCCAGACCATCCTCGATCTCGCGAAAGCGATGGCCTATCTGCGCGCCGGCGGCGCGGCGGCCGAGGTGACGATCCAGGATCTCCGGCAGGTGATCCCGTTCGCGCTCCACGAGAAGCTCACGCCCAATGCGTCCGGCGACTTCTTCCAGGCGGACGCGAACCGCGCGCTCTTGTCCGACAAGATCGCCTGGATCCGCAAGATGTTCGACACCGCGCTCGCGTCGTACGACCAGCTCGATCGCGACCGGAAGAACCCCGCCCAGGAGCTCGCCGACGAGCTCGATCGCGGGCTCGAGGGAGTCGCGACGAAGACCATCGAAGACCGCATGAAACAGGTGGCGGCGCTGATCAAGCAAGCGGCGAAGCAGGGCGAGCTCGCGCCCTGGGTCTACGAGGATCTCATCCGGCTGAAGTCGATCTACATGCGCTACCAGAACCAGCTGCTCTGGCTCCGACGCTGACGCGGCGCTGCGGCCGCCTTCGTCGTGCGCGTTGCGACGCGCCGTTCGATCGGTGACTCGCCGGCGCGCTGCCGATGCGCGATCGTGGAATGCGATAGCATCGGCCGCAATGCTCACGCAGCTGGGGCCGGGGACGGTCTTCGCGCAGGACTTCCGCGTGGTGCGGCCGCTCAGCCAGGGCGGGATGGGGGCCGTGTACGTCGTCGAGCAGATGAGCACGGGCAATCAGCGAGCGCTCAAGCTGATGCACCCGCAGCTGGTCGCCGATACGAACTTGCGACAACGCTTCATCCAGGAGGCGAAGATCGGCGCACTGATCAAGAGCGACCACGTCGTGCAGGTCGTGGCCGCCGGGGTCGACGTGGCGACCGAGACGCCGTGGCTCGCGATGGAGTTGCTCGAGGGGAGCGATCTCGCGCGCGTGCTCGAGCAACGGGGCGTGCTTCCACTCGACCAGATCCGCGAGATCTTCGTCCAACTGTGTCACGCGCTCGGCGCCGCGCACGCGGCGAACATCGTGCACCGCGATCTCAAGCCGGAGAACATCTTCCTTGCCGACTCGCGCCGCGCCGGGGTGCCGTTCACTGTGAAGGTCCTCGACTACGGCATCGCGAAGCTCGTGGCCGACGTGCAGACCCATCACACGTCGGCGATGGGCACGCCGCTGTGGATGGCGCCCGAGCAAACGGAGTCCGGCGGCCGGATCTGCCCTGCAACCGATGTGTGGGCGCTCGGCCTGATTGCGTTCCGCATGCTCACGGGTCGCTACTTCTGGCGCATCGCCAACAGCGGCGAGGCCTCTGCGATGGCGCTGATGCGTGAGGTCGTGTTCGAGCCGATGGTCACGGCCTCGGAGCGCGCCGCTGAGTACGGTCGCGCACTACCGCCCGGGTTCGACGCCTGGTTCGCAAGCTGCGCATCGCGACAGATCGAAGCGCGCTTCGCCGACGCGACCAGCGCGTTTCACGCGCTCGATGCAGTGCTTCGGCAGCCGCAGGCGACCGGCGCCTCCGCGCTCTCGGGCACGGTGCCGATGTCTCCCGCGACCGCGACGGCGCCCTCGATGCCAATGTCTCCGCCGATCGCCGCCGGCCAGACCGTGCTCGCGCCGCAGGACGAGCCATGGCCACGACACTCGCCCGGCGCGGTGGGGCATCCGGCACCGCACGAGCCCGCAGGGGCCGACGAAGCCCTCCCGAGAACCTCGAACCGAGGGTTGCTCACCGCCGCCGCTGGAGTCGCTGCGTTGCTGTTGATCGGGGGCGTCATCGTCGTGACGAGCTCCAACAAGGCTCCGACGACCAGCAACGCGCCGGCGTCTTCTTCCGCACCCGAGAAGACCGCGACCGATCCCACGCCCCTTCCGCCGCCCAAGGCCGATGAGCCCGCGGTCACTGCCGATCCGTCGGTCGCAAGTTCGCCCGCAACCGCACCGACGAGCGCGCCCGCATCGCCGCACCCGGTTGGGATCGGGACGACCAGCGTCGACACGCCCACCGGCGAGGCGACGACAGGCGTTGCGGCCGGCGCGTCCAACGTCAAGGACGCCGACAGCGTCATCGCTCGCAACCGCTGGCGTTTCAAGGCTTGCTACGCCAAGGCGCTCGCTTCGGATCCGAAGGCTGGCGGAACGGTCAAGGTCGCCGTGAAGGTCGGATCCGAGGGCGAGGTCGTGACCGCCTCGACGTCGTCGAGCGACGCGCCCGCTGGGCTCACGCAGTGCATCGTCTCGTCGTTCCTCGCGATGAAGTTCTCCGCGCCGGAGGGCGGCAGCGCGACGTTCGTGACGCCGGTGGTGCTCTCGGCGAAGAAGTGATGAACCGCGCGTAGGTGTCCTTCCTGACGCGCGTTGCCCGGGCTCCGTCTCCGTCCTACGCTTCGGAGACGATGAAGCGCACCGTGAAGATCGTCGCCCTCGCCCTCATCCTCGCCGCCGGCTTCCTCGGCGTGAGCGCGCAGAGCAACTCGATGTCCCTCGCGAGCGCGTGCGGCACGAGCTCCGGCAGCACGACGAAGCCCTCGCTCCCGCGGTGACCGGTGCGGGAGCCGGCGTATCGTCTGCCGTCCCTCGACGGCCCCGGATGCGGCGCGCTCGAGCCCATCGAGGTGCACCGCGACGAGCTGGCGACTGTCGAACGCAGCAACCGCGTTGATTACGGCACCCGCGACGAGCTGGGCCACTCGGACTTCAAATACGCGTTCGCGATCTACTCGGTGTGTCGGCGGAGTCTCGGCCGGAGCGCGCAGGTACCGAGGCGGTCAACGCGTACACGTCCGAGGGCGGCCCGGAGGTCGACGCGTTGTTCGTCGAGCTCGAACGGAACCGGTCGCCGAAGACCTGACGGTGCGCGCGCACCGACGAATGGATCGTTGGTGCGTTCATCTCCCGGGGCCGCTCGGGTCCGTCAGAACACCCCGGCCAGTCCGAAGGTCATGCCCTCCTTCTGGATGCCGACCCGAGGTGCGAGCTGCGCCTTTTCGGCACCCGCTCGTACGGCCGGATCCCAGGCGATCACTGCGTCGATCGCGACGGCGCCCATCATCCCGACGAGCGCAAGGTTCGTAGCGTTGCGATCGCGATCATCAGAGCCAGAGCCGACTCCCTTTCTCGAGGTGTAGGCCAAGGCCGCGATCACCGGAATGCCGAAGCGGAAACCGTGGCTCCCGAATCCGTGCTCCGCGCCACCGTGGACGAAGTGCACGATCGGTGCGGCCAGCAGGTAGGTGAAGACCCCCGGGAAGGCGAGCGCACGCGGATCCGCCGCCGCGGGAGCGACTCGGTCCTCAGCATCGCCGTCAGGGCCCCACACCGCGCTGCCACCCGACAC
>JBKJQC010000018.1:0-6661 GCA_046593995.1 Polyangiales bacterium | reverse complement strand
CGCCATGCACCAAGCCGGCGAACAACGAGTGTCTGCGCGCGATCTTCGCCGGGTGGACCGACGCCGACGCCGGCCTCACGGAGTGGCGGCTCGGTTGGAAGCTGAAGCCCGGGACGTGCGCCGCATCGCGCCGCGGACTGGCCGCGCCGACGGCCGACAGCGCCTTCGACTTCTTCGGGACGCCGCGGGTCGCACCGACGTCCATCGGCGCGCACGAGCTCGTCGAGACCTGCGGAGCGCTGTGATCGTGGCTCGCCGACCGTGATCCGCGCGCGCCGTCCTCCGGCGAAGGGACGAGGATTCTGGCGCGCCGTCATCGGCCTCGTCGTCACGCTCGTCGCCCGTATCGTCTACTACGGCGTCACCAAATGCGCGTGCGCAGTACCCATCGCTCGCCGTGATCTCGCGCCCGGCCTCGGCGTCCGAACGCGCGCAGGGGATCGTGCGCGACATGGCGCGCAGCGTCCCCGCCACGCCGACCTCGTTCCCTCTTCAACGAGAGCCATGGAGAGAAGCAGAACAGCAAGACAGTCATCGCCACACGGGAGGTGCTGGCCGGGATCCATCCGCCGCAGATCGCGCTCGAGGATGCGACCGGCCGCGGCGTCCTCGACGTCGACGACGAGCCGACCGTGACCTGGGGAGGCCCGACCACGGCGCCCGACTGGCTGCCCCACCGCTTCGGCGACCAGATCGTGAGGTCGCCCGACCATCGATCCTTCGACGTGGTCTGGGGGACGGTCGACGCGGGCGAGCCTTTGCTCGTGTACGGCGACGTCGAACGGGTGATGCCGAGCGCCGTGAGCGCGCCGACCGAGGCGCGGCAGGACGGCTACCGCGTGGCAGCCGATGTCCCGCTCGTGCGCGCCAAGGAAGGACGCACCGCCGTCGCGCACGTCGGAACCGAAGCGGCGCTGCTCTCGATGATGGGCCGCGAACGCGTAGCGGTGACGTTCGTGCTCTCGCTCCTCTCGCTGTCGACGGTCGCGGCGATCCTCGCGATCGTGACGATCGCGCAGCGCTGAGCGACTCCCGTCGAACCGTCGTCACGCCTCGCCGAAGCCGTGGTCAGAGCTGCGTGCGCCTCGCGGACGGACGGAAGCTCTTCCTCCGCGTGGAGACGGAGATCTCGTTCTTCCTGAAGGAGCCGCCGCGCGGGACGGACTCCAATCGATCAAGGCAGGCGAAGGCGAAGGCAAAGGCGAAGGCGAAGGCAAGGGCGAAGGCGGGCCTTGCGCCGCTGAAAAACAGCGCTAGTATTCAAGTAGTGGGCGAGCAGCAGGACCTTCGTTTTCCGTCCACCTGGGGCGGACGACGCGTGGGCGCCGGTCGGCCGCCAGGCTCGCGCACGAGCGAGCGCATGCCACACACGAAGCGTCCGCCGGTCTCACGCCACCGGCCGCACCACATCACGCTGCGCGTCACGCGCGGGACATGGAACCTCCGCAGCCAGCGCTGCTTCGCGCCGATCCGTCGCGCCTTCGCCGCTGTACGCGCGCGTGCCGCGTTCCGCATCGTGCAGTTTTCGGTGCAGCACAATCACCTGCACATGCTCGTCGAGGCGGAGGACCGGACGCGGATGACGCGCGGCATGCGGGCGCTCCTCGTGCGCATCGCGCGTGGTCTCAATCGCGTGATGGGCACGCGCGGCGCTCGCTTCGCCGACCGGTATCACGAGCACGTCCTGAAGACGCCGAACGAGGCATGCAATGCGCTTCGCTACGTCATCGGTAACCGGGACGTCCACCTCCGTAGGTGGAAGCGCGACGAGGGGATCGGCACCGACCCGTACTCGTCCGCGGTCGAGAGCGCGCTCGTCACGCCGCCGAGCTCGTGGCTCCTCCGCGATGGATGGACGCGCGCCGGGCCTCTTTGACCGCGCGCATCCCCCGGGCCTGCGCGTTCAATCGATCAGGTATGCCGATGATCGCGAATGCAGATCGCTGATTCATTCTCGCAGTTCAAAACGACACCATCACGCGAAGGAATGGTAGCGGCACGTGGTCCGTCCCGGAGTACCAGACGCCTGCGGCCGCGCTGGCGTTCGCGAGCGGGACCACGAGGCAGAACACGGC
Organism: Polyangiales bacterium; assembly: GCA_046593995.1. GTDB lineage: Bacteria > Myxococcota_A > Polyangia > Polyangiales > JADJMO01 > JALHOE01. The sequence goes on along the minus strand of JBKJQC010000018.1, from coordinate 4,586 downwards.
GCCGACCGCGAAGTGCTCGCCGACTCGAACGTCGAGGCCCACATCGAGGCCGAAGTCGGCGCCGCTGCCGCCCACCAGCCGCTGCTCCTTCGAGACGTATCGCTCGCTCGCGGTGAAGACACCAGCGGAGAAGCCGATCCACGGATCGAGCACCGCTTTCGGACGCAGGTGCACCTCCCCTCGGGCCCCGAAGCGCGTCGCGGTGTAGCGCTCGCCGTAAGTACGGGACGCTTCCGACGCCGATCGCGCCGACACGAATTCTCCGTAGGCGCCCACGCGGAACATCGACGACGCGCGGTATGCCGCCGCGAACCCGACGAACGCGCCGAACGGCTCGCGGAACGAGGGAACCGCCTGGTAACCGCCGCGCGCCGCCACGTCGACGTTCGGCTCGGCACGCGCCCCGCACGGGACCACGAGGAGGGCGCCCAGCGACGCGGCGACGACCGCGGGAGGCTTCATCGACCCAGGTGAGACTCGCGTCCACAGCGTTACAACCGCCCGCGGTCCGAATCCTGCTCATGCTGCCCTCGGCCCGCGATCCGCCCTGGATCGCGTGCCGAGGTGCGCCAACCGCGATCGCCGGGTCGCTCCCGTTCGCGCGTGGGAGCGTTTGCCCTCACCCTTTCGCTCTGCGATCCTCCGAGGACCATGAACGCCCTCACGACGACCGAACCTCCCGTCCTCGCCCACGGTGAGCACGCGCGTCGGAAGGTCTACAGCGTCGCGCTCGAGCTCACCGCGTACTGCAACCAGAAGTGCGCCTATTGCTACAACGAGTGGCGCGAGGACGGCGGGGCGAGCGTCGGCGAGGGGGAGAGTCGCAAGATGATGGCGCGCGTCGAGAAGATGCTCGGCGCTTTCGACATCGATCACGTCACGCTCACGGGCGGTGAGCCCTTCGCCCACAAGGAGATCTTCCGCCTCCTCGACCGGCTCGCCGACGCCAAGGTGCCGATCCAGATCATCTCGAACGGCGGTCTGATCGACGACGAGCTCGCGCAGCGCCTCACGCCATACAAGCTGCGCTACATCCAGTGCACGCTGAACGCGCCGAGCCCGGAGCTCCACGCGGAGCACGTCGGCGGCACCGGGCACTTCGAGAAGACGCTCGAGGGCGTGAAGGCCTTGAAGCGCGCCGGGGTGCCCGTCGTCGGGTGCATCGTCGTCACGAAGAAGAACGCGGCGCTCGTCGGCGAGATCATGGTGCTGTGGAAGTCGCTCGGCGTGCGGCAGATCGCGCTCTCGCGATTCAGCCCCGCCGGGTACGCGACGGCCGCCATCGGCGAGCTGCTCCCGTCCCGCGACGACATCGTGACGGCCTTCGAGCAGGCCGCGCCCTTCGCCCGCGCCGAGGGCAAGGACAAGATGCACGTCTCCTGCACCATGCCGATCCCGCCCTGCGCGGTGGAGGTCGAGCTCTTCAAGCCGATCCAGTTCGGTACCTGTCCGATCGGCACGTCGATGCAGGAGTTCGCGCTCGGCCCCGACGGGAAGCTGAAGAACTGCACGCTCCATCGCACCGCGATCGGCGGCGTGCCCGACATCCTCGACGAATCCGTCGACCTGCGGACGCTCCTCGATGCACCGGAGGTCACCTCCTACCGCAAGCGCACGCCCGAGTTCTGCCACGGCTGTCTGCACGAGAAGACCTGCGGCGGCGGCTGCGGCGCGGCCGCGGAGTGGGTGCTCGGCGACGCGAAGAACACGCCCGATCCGTTCCTCTGGCAGCACGTCGACGACGCCTTCGCCGAGACGCTCGAGCGCGCGCGCGCTCCGCGCGAGGTGCCCAAGCGGAGGCTCGATGTCGTGGCGTGAGCGCCTGCTCGTGGTCGCGGTGTTCGGGCTCGTCGGCTGCGACGACGGCACCGACGTACCGACGCACCCCTTCCTCTTCGGCGCCGACGTAGGCCTCGACGCCCCGAGCGACGCGGCGAGCGCGCAGGACGGAGCGACCGATGGCGGCTGATCCCAAGTCGCGCATCCTCGCGCGCCGCGCGAAGTTCATGGCGGCGGCGCTGACGACGCTGGGAGCTTCGGCCGAAGGATGCTCGTCCGCGCAGGCGTGCCTCGAGCCCGCCATCCGCTATGACACGGGCACCACAGACGCCGCCGACGCGGAGCCGCAGGCCTGCCTGTCCGCACCTCCCGAGGACACCGGCCACCGCGATACTGCCAATCCTGCCATTGCTGACGATGCTGCCAGAGACGGCACCGCCGAGGGGGGCTGAGCATGTCCGATCGAGACCGATCTCGCGCACGCAACGCCATCCTGGCGCGCCGCGCCCGCTTCGTCGCTGCCGCGCTCGCGAGCGTCGGGGTCATGGGCTGCGCCAGCAAGACGACAGCGCCCTTCGACGGCGGGACGGGCGGCACGTCCGACGCTTCCACCGACACGCGACCGACGGCTTGCCTGACGCCGCAACCCGACGACGCGGCGCCGATGCCCTGCCTCGACCCCGCGCCCGACGACACCGGACCCACGCCTTGCCTCGAGCCGCCGGCCGAGGACACCGGACCCACGCCTTGCCTCGAAGCACCACTGGACGGGGGCTGACGATGAGCGACTCGACGAAGAAGCGCATCCTCGCGCGACGCGCGCGCTTCATGACCGCTGCGCTCACGTCGGCAGGGCTCACGGCGAGCACGTTCATCGCGCTCGCGCAGGAAGGCTGCGGCGGCGAGATCGACGAGGGTGGAACCGTCGCGGACACGGGCAGCGACACCGAGCCAAGCGTCTGTCTCTCGGTGGCCCCGTCCGACACCGGCGGCACCGACACCCGGCCGAGCGTCTGTCTCTCGGCCGACGCGCCGCCGCCCGACACCGGACCGAGCGTGTGCCTCTCGCCCGAGCCGCCCGACAGCGCGGCCACCGACACTGCGAGGGCGGACACCTCCGACTCGTCCACGTCAGACTCGTCCGCGTCGACCGACGCCCGCGACACCGGACCGATGCCCTGTCTCGTGCCGCCTCTGGACGGAGGGATCTGATGACACGCGATGGTAAAGAGCACGACGACGACCCGAAGAAGCGCATCCTCGCGCGGCGTGCGCGCTTCATGACGGCGGCGATCACCACCGCCGGCCTGACCGCTTCGTCCGTCATCGGCCTCGCGCAGGAAGGGTGCGGCGGGGACGTCGAGCAGACCGCTCCCAGTGGGGCGAGCGATACCGGACCGAACGACGGCGGGACGAGCGACACCGGGCCGAGCGCGTGCCTCCGGGTCGCGCCCGACAGCGGCGACAGGGACACCGGCCCGAGCGCGTGCCTCTCGCCGCCGTACGACAGCGGCACCGCTCCGGATACCGGTGATGCGAGCACGAGCGACGTGAAGGACACCGCGCCGATGGCCTGTCTGTCTGCCCCCTTCGACACCGGAGCGTCCGGATGACCGACGCCAAGAAGCGGATCCTCGCGCGGCGCGCGAAGTTCATGAGCGCCGCGATCGCCTCCGTGGGGCTGACGGCGACCGCCGTGCTCGGCATCGCGGCGGAAGGCTGCGGTGGGGAGGTCGAGCGGACCGCGCCGCAAGGCGACGGCGGTGACACCGCCGTCGACGACGACATGGGCCCGGGCGTCTGTCTCACGCAGGCGTTCGACACCGGGTCCGACGACACGGGCTCGCCGAGCGCGTGTCTGACGGCGTCGTTCGACAGCGGCCCGCGCGACACCGAGCCCCGCGACGCCGCCGATGCGACCGCCGGAGACACCTACGACGGCTCCGTGGCAGACACCGGCCCCGAGCCCTGCCTCTTCGCACCCGTCGACAGCGGTCCTGCGCCCTGCCTGAGGATCGCGCCCGACAGCGGGAGCGACTGATGGCGAAGCGCGATCGCCCGAAGGTCCTCTTGTTGTGGCCGGGGGGCCTCTTCGCGGGCGGCGCCAACTTCGGCATCCCGCAGATCCTCAGCATCGCGTCGGTGTGTCAGCGCGCCGGCGCCGACGTCGACGTGGTCGATCTCGATCTCGAACGCGCGCTCTCGAAGAACGTCGATCTCGCGCAGGTGATCGCGCGCGGCGGCCCCTACGACATCGTCGGGATCAGCTGTTACTCGTCGTACGACTACCTCAAGGTGATGGCGATCGCGGAGCGCGTGAAGGCGCTGCTCCCGCGCGCGTGGCTCGTCACCGGCGGCTATCACGCGAGCGCTCGTCCCGACGACTTCACGCGTCCAGGCTCCCCGTTCGACTTCGTGGTCGTGAGCGACGGCGAGACGCCGATGCAGCGGCTCGTCGAGGCGATGCAGAGCGGTCGTCGTCCGCTGATGAAGATCCTCGGACCCGAGTCGGTGCCCGATCCGGACGCGCTCGATCCACTCCCCTGGGAGCTGCTCGCGCGGTATCGGCCGGTCGCGCGCAAGGTGGCCTCGCAGGCCGAGATCTACCTCTCGCGGGGCTGCCCGTTCGACTGCGCGTTCTGCATGGAGAAGGCGAAGCGCGACGTCTCGTGGCGTCCGCTCGACGCGGAGCGCGCCGTCGAGGAGCTGCACCGGCTCGACGCGTTCCTCGACCTGTCGAAGTGGACGCTGTTCATCGCCGACGCGCTCTTCGGCATGAAGCGGTCGTGGCGGCGGCAGTTCCTCGA
>JBKJQC010001240.1:0-2982 GCA_046593995.1 Polyangiales bacterium | reverse complement strand
CGCATGAAGGCGGTCGTCGTCGCCGTCGCCAGCGTGAGCGCGCACGCAGCCTTCCCGTGCGCGTCGCTCCCGTACACTGGAAGGCCATAGTGGTGGATGCAGGTGAGCCCCGCGCCGGTGAAGGCCATCGCGGTGTGGCCGCCGGGCAAGCTCGCGTTTCCGGCGTAGCGGAGCGTGCAGGCGTCGTCGTACGTCGGGTCGTTCGCACACTCCTGCATGCTGGGCCTGCGCCGCCCGATCGTGCGGTGACCGACGCGAACAAAGAAGAAGGCGATGGTCTGTGCTTCCCAGTTCAACAACGTCATCTGCAGGGCGGCGTCGGTGTTGAACTTGTCGAACAAGAGCGGCGCGATGAGACCGTCGACGACGACCGGGAAATATTGCGTGCCGTGCCAGAGGTAGTCGCTGATCTTCGCCGCGCGCAGGCGTCCTTCTTGCGTCTCGGCGCGCAGCCCTCGCGCGGCGTCGTCGAAGAGGATGCCGTTGTGCCAGCCGCTGTCGGGCGAGAAGTCGCCGTACTCGAACGCGCGCGACTCGACGAACGTCGTCGTCAGGAAGAGCCCCACCGTGAGCGACAGCTCCGCGTAGCGAATGCGGGGATGGTTCCATTCGATGCGGTGTTTGCCGGTGCCGGGCGGCGGCTCCGCGCGCGCGTCTCCGCTCGTCAGGAGGGTCATCGCGAGCAACGCCGCACCCACGCCAGAAGCCGACCAACGCATTTCCGGCACTCCGATGACCTTACGCCATCAGAGGTCGCGCCAGGCCCGCTGCGAGCGCCTCAAAAAGTGAAGCCGAGGGTCCCGTAGACGGCCGCCGCCCAGTATCGAGGCTGATCGAGAGGAGCGAGGATGGCGCGCAGGTCCGCTCCGAAAAAGGCCGGACCGAACCGAAAGGCGGCGACCAGGCCGGGGCTGAGGAGCGGGAGGAACTTCGTGTCGTCGACCGTCGTCCTCCCGGCCGTCGTGCGCGCGTACCAGTAGATCACGCCCGCCGTCAGGTATGGCCGGAGAACGAAGTGCTTCCAGGTCGCCTCGTACCCGATCTCGGGCGCGATGAGCGTGCGGTGATAGCGGGCCTCGAATGTGTTGCCGACGCCGTACGCCGACTGCGTCGTGCCGACGTGATGCACGACGAGCCCACCGAGATAGAGGTGACCGAAGCTGACGCCGCCGCGCGCGCCGAAGCCGAAGCGGTAGGCCGTGGGAAGATCGACGAACGTCTGCCCCTCCGCCGCGTAGCCGATCAGCACGCCGACCGATCGAACGGGAGGCGCGGGCTCGGCGTGGGACGTGCCGACCGTGAGCGCGATGAAGACGAGTGCTGACAGCTTCCCGACGAGAAGCGCGCGGCGAGAGCTCAGTGACATTCGGAGTGACCGTTGTCGGTCACGTAGCCGTCTTCACGGACCATCTGCCAATCATAGCTGCCATCGTGCAGGGTGAGGGAGAGGACCCCGACGAGACCGGTCTGCCGAATCACGCTGTTCGGCTGGATGTCGGCGAAGTTCCGCGGGCCGCGACCGCCCGTGCCGACCACGAACTCGCGGATGCCCCGCAGATCGTCGGCCGCGCCGTTCGGGAGCATCGGCGAGAAGCGCTCGTAGTCGTGCTCGTGCCCGGTGAGCACGACCTCGGCCCCGCCTTCGTGCAACGCCTGCCAGAGCGGCGCGACGGAGGCGTCGTTGCCGTGATCCCCCGAGCTGAAGCGCGGGTGATGCCAGTACGCCGCGGTGCACTTCGCAGGATGCTTCGCGAGATCGTCGCGCAGCCACTGATTCTGCTCGGAGCCGGGACCGCAGCCGCCGACCTCGTCGCAGTTGCTGTTCAACACGACGACGTGCCACGTCCCGAGGTCGTAGCTGTACCAGCCCTTGAAGTCCTCGCCGGCCATCCCGCAGAAGTACGCGAAGTACGCGCCCGCGCGCGGCGTGTAGTACTCGTGGTTGCCGACCGTCGGCCGCGTGCGCGCGCGGTGCCGGCCCCACGTCGGCGCGTAACAGTCGAGGTACTCGTCGAGGCTGCCGTTCTGGTAGACGTTGTCGCCGAGGGCCGCGATCGTGCCGTCCATCCGATCGAGGAGCTTCGCCGTGCGCTCGGATCCGTCGTCGCCACACTCCGCGATGTCGCCTGCGGCGAGGAGGACGGGATCGCCTGTCACGCCCACACCGGTACCCGCGTCCCCACTGGTCAGCGAGCCCTCCGACTGCGCTTTCGGGATCTCGCACGAGGGGAGCTCGCGCGACGGAGGCTCCGCGCACGCGAGGAACATCGCGGCGAGAGGGACGAGCGCGAGTGGGCGAAGCATCGAGGTCCTCTGAGATGAAGCGCGTACCCTCGATCCGCAAGTGGCAATCTTCCGCCCGGCGGACGATCTCGATCGGACCGGTGGCGAAACGACGAGGTCGGGCACGCCGGCTATGCTGACGCGATGCTCCGTGGCACCACGTCGAATCGAGAACGTCACGCCCCGAGGAACCGTTGCGCGTTCGTCTTCGCGGCCGTCGCTTTCCCGGCCGCGTGCGGCTCGCAGACCGAGATCGGTCAGCCCGCCCCAGGCCCGCCTTCCGGTGACGATTCTGCGACGACCGCGATGGACGGCGCGTCGACCGACGAAGTCGCTGTCGCAACCGATGGCGCAACCGATGGCGCAACCGATGTTGCCTCGGACTCCACGACCGGCGGCACGGACGCTGCGACTCGCCACGACGTCTCGGGCGATGGGCGACGCGACGCGCTCACCACGGACGCGGACGATTGCGGCGACGGTCTAGCGTGCTCCGCTGGTCAGACCTGCCGGCGCGGATGCTGGCTGAACTGCACGTGCACCGCCGGCGCGTACGTGTGCACGCACCAGCCCTGCTGAACGCTAAATGACCGAGCGTGATTCTCGAACGCTCGGATTGAACACGGAGGCGCGGAGGCACGGAGGTCCGTGAAGTGCTGCCGCGCGCACCCAGCCGCGTCTCGCCGGCGATCGCATCGA
>JBKJQC010000879.1:0-10494 GCA_046593995.1 Polyangiales bacterium | reverse complement strand
GACCGTCGGCGTCCTCGCCGAGAGCGTGACCACGACGACGCGTGTCTCGACGGAGGAGGGCAAGGCGCGCTTGAACCTGCCGAACGCGCCGTATCTCGGTGAGGTGGTGGTCGGCGACGGACAGCTCCTGCAGATGGTGCGCGCGTCGGACCTCGTGCCCCCGGAGCTCGAGGAGATGCTCTTCCCCAGCGAAGGGCCAAGCGTTGGGGGCGGGGAGCCGACGTGAACAGCGTGCCCCCCGAGGTCGCCGCGCTCTTGAAGTCGCGCACCGGTGCGACGATCGACGCGCTCGGCGAGTCGTCGGTCGTGTCCGCGATGCGTCGGGTCGCGCGCGATCGCGGCATCGACGTCACTGCGCTCGTGCACCGGCTCGACGAGGATCCGGAGGTGCGCGACGCGCTCTGCGAGGAGGTCCTCGTCCACGAGACCTGGTTCCTTCGTGACCATCTCCCGTTCGAGGAGCTCGCGCGGGTGATGCGCGCGCGGGGAGACGGTCCCGTGCGCGTGCTCTCGATGCCGTGCGCCACCGGCGAAGAGGCGTACTCGGCGGCGATCGCGCTGTTCGAGGCCGGGCACCCGCCGGAGCAGGTCCGGATCGACGCGTGGGATCTGTCGGGTCGCGCGCTGGACGTCGCGCGGCGGGGCGTCTACGGCCGCTTCTCGTTCCGCGGCGCGCCCCCGACGCTCGCGAAGAAGTGGTTCACGGCGCTTCGTGGCGGCGCCGACGGTCTCGAGATCTCGCCCGCGGTGCGCTCGCGCGTGACCTTTGCAAAGGCGAACGCGCTCGCGCTGCCGGAGTTCAGCCACGACGGCGTCTACGACGTGGTGCTGTGCCGGAACCTCCTGATCTACCTCGACCCGACGCTGAAGCCGCGCGTGCTGCGCGGCTTGCTCCGCATGATGAGGCCGGACGGCGTGTTGGTCCTCGGCCACGCCGACGGCGCGCCCGATCCGTCGCTCGGTGTGATCCCCGTCGGATCCGTCGGCAGCTTCGTCTACACCCGGGGCGAGCGCGTCGTCGAAGAGGTCATCGACGTCGACATGCCATTCGCGCGCGTCTCTTCCGTACCGAACGTCCCCAAGGCGACGCCGGTGACACCGGTGCGCGACGCGCCGTCGCCCAAGCCTCCGCCGGTGACGCCGCCAGTGACGCCGCCAGTGACGCCGACAGCGCCGCAGGCACCCACCGTCGGCGAGGCGCGCGTGCTCGCGGACCGCGGCCAGCTCGACGAAGCGCGGAAGATCTGCGAGACCATCGTCGCGCGTGCGCCGATGGACGTCGAAGCGCTTCGCCTCCTCGCCATCGTGCACTCCGCGCGCGGCGATCTCCGCGCCGCCGACGCCGCGCTCCGACGGGTGCTCTACCTCGCCGCGGACGACGACGACGCGCTGATGCGCGGTGCGCTGATCGCGGAGCAGCTCGGCGATCCGCTGCGCGCACGTCTGTACAGTGAACGGCGACAGCGCATGAGCGCTCCGCCTGCGACGCCCGGAGCGAGGGACAGCCGGAGGAAACCGTGACCGCGAAGCCCAAGCAACTGCTCGTGGCCAAAGGCCTGTCGGGGGACAGCGCGTGCTGGAATGCCATCGGCACGTTCGGCGATCGAACGTGCCCCGAGCTCGTCAACTTCGTGCACTGTCGCAGCTGCCCCGTGCTCAGCGAGGCGGCGCAGGTGCTCCTCGAGCGCCCCTCCACCGCGGAGGACGAGCGCGACGCCGCGGAGCTCCTCGCGCAGACGCCCCCCGCCACCGAGACGATGGTGCCGGTGCTCGTCTTCCGGGTCGGCCGCGAGCTGCTCGGTCTACGCGCGGGCGCGTGCGCCGCCGTCGTCGAGAAGGCGCCGATGCGCGCGCTCGGCGGTCGTTCGGGCAAGATCTTTCGCGGTCTCTGCTTGTTCCGCGGTGAGCTCACGCTCGCGGTGTCGCTCCGCGGTCTGCTCGCGATCGACAGTCGCTCCGAGGTCCAGCGCACGCGCTTCATCGCGATCGGCGAGGAGGGAAGCCGCTGGGTCTTCGACGTCGACGAGCTGATTGGCGTGCGCGCGTTCGCACCGAAGGAGGCGACCAACGTCCCGACCGAGCGCGCGACGCAGATCGCGAGCTACGTGAAGTCGATCATCCGCGTCGAGGGGGAGGGCGTCGGCCTCCTCGACGAAGAGCGACTCGACATCGCGTTCCGCCGGAGCCTCGTCGCATGAGCCCTCCGATGGAACCGGAGATGCTCGAGTTCATCCGCGGCGAGCTCGACAGCGCGCTCGGCGAGCTCGAGACGACGCTCCGTCGTGATCCGACGATCCAGCGCGTCGCCAACAGCGTGCGTGCCTTCGCCAGCACGGCGAACCTCGCCGAGCTCGGGTGGGCGCTCTCGTTCGCCGCCGCGGTGGAGGCCGCGCTCAATCGCGGCGCGCTCGATCCGCTGGCGCTCGGGCTCGTCGTGTCCGAGCTACGCGTGAGCACCGCGGCAGTGGCCGATCTCGCCGCCGGGCCCGACGTGACCGCCGCGATCGCGATGGTCGAGACGATGCGCACGCCCGCCGCCGAGAGCGGTCCGGCGGAGAAACCATCGGCGCACAGGCAGGCGAGCGTGCCGCCGCCGCCGATGAACGCGAAGCACGCGGCCACGTTGCTCGCGGCATTCCGCGAAGACGCTGCGGTGCAGCTCGCGTCCCTGCAGGAGGGCGTGCTCGCGCTCGAGTCGAACCCGACTCGGCCCGACCTCCTCGAGAAGGTCATGCGCGCCGCCCACTCCCTCAAGGGAGCAGCGCGCGTGCTCAATCTCCGCGCCATGCTCGACGTCGCGCATGCGCTCGAGGACGCGTTCGTCTCTGCGCAGCGCGGCGTCGCGAAGTTCGGGCAGGACGAGCTCGACGTGTTCCTCGCATCCGTCGACGCGCTCTCGGCGTGCGCGGCCGCCGCCGTGGCGAATGGCGGCAACGTCGAGGACGCCGAGCTCGCGAACCTGCAGCGGCTCGTCGACCCGTTGCGCGCGATCGCGGAGGGGCGGCCGCACGAGCGCCTCGCGCCCGTCGCCGTGGCGGCGCCGGTCTCGCGCGACTCCGGCACCGATCGCGTGAGCGACGGCGCAGACCGCGTCGTCCGGGTCTCCGCCGAGATGGCCGACCGGATCCTCGGTCTCGCAGGCGAGGCCGTGGTCGAAGCGCAGCGCGTCGCACCCGCGATCGGAGCGCTCACCGAGCTCCGCATCAAGCAGCTCGAGATCATCGATCTCGCACGCTCGCTCGTCGGCGCCGCCCGCAGCGCCGGCGTCGGCGAGGGCGTCGCGTCGTTGCTCGCCGAGCTCGCGGGCAACGTCTCCGAATGCCAGCAGCTCGTCACGCGCTCGGCCGTGCTCCTCGACGAGCACGCGCGTCGCGGGACGGACCTCGCAGCGCGCCTCTACGACGGCGTGCTCGTGAGCCGGATGCGCCCGCTCCGTGACCGGACGAGCGGGCTCCCGCGCATGGTCCGCGACCTCTCGCGCCAGCTCGGGAAGCGCGTGACGTACGTCACCCGCGGCGAGGAGACGCTCGTCGATCGTGACGTGCTCGAGCGCCTCGAGGCGCCGATCGGGCACCTCGTCCGCAACTCCGTCGATCACGGCATCGAGGGCCCCGAGCAGCGCGTCGCCGCCGGCAAGCCGGAGAACGGCACGATCGCGCTGGAGGCGACGCAGGCGCGCGGCGCGGTGCGCGTCGAGCTGCGCGACGATGGTCGCGGCGTCGACCGCGCGCGCGTGATCGAGCGCGCACGCGCCCGCGGGCTCCTCGCTGCATCGATGGCCGAGAAGCTGCGCGACGAGGACATCCTCGACCTGCTCTTCCTCCCCGGCTTCTCGACCGCGCGCGAGGTGACCGACGTCTCCGGGCGCGGCGTCGGCCTCGACGTCGTGCGTCGCGTGCTCGACGAGCTCGGCGGGACGGTCCGCATCACCTCGACGGAGGGGCGCGGCACGTCGTTCGTGCTCGAGGCGCCGCTGACGCGATCGGTCTTGCGCTGCCTCCTCGTGCGCATCTCCGACGAGGTCTACGCGCTGCCGCTCGGCCGCGTCGACCGCGTGCTGCGCCTCGGTCGCGACGACGTGCACGCGCTCGAGGGACGCGAGTATGTCGTGGTCGACGGCCGCAACATCGGCGTCGTGCGCGCGTCGGACGGGCTCGGCCTCGACGCCTCGACGCGCAGCGGAGACGGCCTCGCCGCGCTCGTCCTCAGCGGCGCCGACGGGCAGCACGCGCTCGTCGTCGAAGCGTTCCTCGGCGAGGAGGATCTCGTCGTCCGTCGCCTCGACGCGCGTCTCCAGGGCGTGCAGCACGTGATGGCTGCGTCCACCTTGCAGGACGGCACCTTGGTCCTCATCGTCGACGTCGACGATCTGCTCCGCTCGGTCGACGTGCTGCTCGCGCGCGGCGGTCAGCGGGCGGTCGCATCGGACGTCACCGTGCAGCCGCGCAAGCACGTGCTCGTCGTCGACGACTCGGTCACCGTGCGCGAGGCGGAGCGACAGTTGCTCACGGCGCGCGGATATCTGGTCTCGGTCGCGGTCGACGGCGCGGAGGCCTGGAACGCCGTCCGCACCTCGAAGTACGATCTCGTCGTCACCGACATCGACATGCCACGCATGAACGGCATCGAGCTCGTGACCGCGATCAAAGGCGATCCCCACCTCGCGGCGCTGCCGGTCGTGGTCGTCTCCTACAAGGATCGCGAAGAGGATCGGCTTCGCGGCCTCCAGGCGGGCGCCGACGCGTACCTGAAGAAGGGGTCGTTCGACGACCGCGCTCTCATGGAAATCGTGACGAACCTGATCGGGGGACCCGAGCGATGAGGCTGGGGATCGTCGCGCCCACGTTGAGCGCGCGACTGCACGCCCTCTTCGCGAACGACCCTCACACGCGCGTGGAGTGGGAGGAAGACGAGCTCTCGCGCGCGATCGTCACGGCGCACAACAAGCCAGTCGACATCGTGATCGTCGCGTCCGGGTGCCTGCGTCCGGGATCGAGCGTGCGCTCGCTCGGCACCCCGGTGGTGGTCCTGCGCACGTCCGCTGCGGACGAGGCGCGCGTGTACGCGGCCATGAACGAGGGCGCGACCTACGCGATGGATCCGCTCCCCGACGGCGCGTCCGATGCGGTGCGCGACACGTTCATCCGTCGCATCCGCCGCGCGGCTGCGGTCAGCAGCTCGCGCATGGGCGCCGTCCTCGAGGCGCCGATCGTGGCCCTCGGCGCCTCGACGGGCGGGCCGGGAGCGCTGTGCGACGTGCTCAAGGCCATCGGGCCGGGGCTCTCGGCGCCCATCGTGATCATCCAGCACGTCGAGCCGGAGTTCATCCCCGGCCTCGCTGCGTGGATCGCGCACGAGAGCGGCATCCCGTGCGATCTCTCGAGCGAGCAACTCGTCCTCGCGGAGGGGCGCGCGCTCGTCGCCGCGACCTCGCAGCATCTGGTCTTCGATCGCGACGACCGCATGGTGCATCGCCCAGCGCTCCGCACCGAGGTCCATCATCCGAGCGTCGACGCGCTCTTCACGAGCCTCGCCGCCTCGACGCGTAAAGGCATCGCGGCGCTCCTCACCGGGATGGGCCGCGACGGCGCCGACGGGCTCCTCGCGCTCAAGACGGCCGGCTGGACGACGTTCGCGCAGGACGAGACGTCGTGCAGCGTCTACGGAATGCCGCGTGCGGCCAAGGAGCTCGGCGCGGTCGACGAAGTCCTTTCCCCTACGCTGATCGGTTCGCGCATCCGGCGCGCCATCGGAGGTCGCTCGTGAGAGCATGCTCGGAGGAGGCGTCATGAAGGCCGTCGTATTGCTGGTCGACGATCAAGCGATCGTCGCAGAGACCGTGCGCGCGATGATGGCCGACGCCGCCGATCTCGAGCTGCACTGGTGCGACGATCCCAAGCTCGCGCTCAAGACGGCGGAGCGCGTGAAGCCGTCGGTCATCCTGCAGGATCTCGTGATGCCGGGGGTCGACGGGCTGATGCTCGTGAAGTTCTTCCGCGCCTCGGCCGCGACGAAGAACGTCCCCATCGTCGTGCTCTCGTCGACGGAGGACGCCGTCACGAAGGCGCGCGCGTTCGGCTCCGGCGCGCACGACTACATCGTCAAGCTGCCCGATCCGATCGAGCTGCTCGCGCGCGTGCGCCACCACGCGTCGGCGTATCGCGCGCACATCGAGCGCGATCTCGCGTTCCGTCAGCTGTCCGAAGCGCGCGCGCACCTGAAGGACGAGATGACCCAAGCCGCCGAGTACGCGGCGCGGCTCCTGCCCGAGCCGCTCTCGGGCGACGTGAGCACGTCGACCGCGTTCGCGCCCTCGCTCGATCTGGGGGGCGACATGCTCGGCTTCCATCGGCTCGCCGACGGCCGCGTCACCCTCTACGTGCTCGACGTGTCCGGCCACGGCATGGGCGCGGCGCTCCACGGGATCTCGGTCGCCACGGTGCTGCGTTATCGCGCGCTCCCCGATACGGATTTCGGCGCGCCGCCCTCGGTGCTCGCCGCGCTCTGCCGCGCGTTCCCGCTCTACGACTACGGCGGGTATCACTTCACGATCTGGTACGGCGTCTACGATCCGAGGACCCGCGCGCTCGAGTACGCGGTCGGCGGTCACCCGCCCGCGCTGCTCGTCTCGAAGGACGGCGGCGTGCGCGAGCTCCAGGCGCCGGGGGCGTTCATCGGCATCGACCCCGACGCGACGTTCGAGTCACGCTCGGTGACGATCGCGCCGGGCGACCGGGTGTACGTCTACAGCGACGGCGCCTACGAGATCGAGCTGGCCGGCGGCGCGATGCTCGGCGAGGAGGCATTCCACGAGATGCTGCTCGCACACTCGGAGAACCTCGACGGCTACGTCGACCAGCTGCGCGCCCTGCGCGGCGGCGAGATCCTCGACGACGACACCACCGTGCTGATGATGCGCTTCGCGTGAAGTACGGGCGGTGCCCGTCGTGTAGTGCGACGGCTGCGCTTGCGTGCGCACGGGACTCTGATAGAGCCGTCTCGGCAGGGAGGGAATCGCGTGACGACGACCATGATGCGGCAGCGGCGACGCTCGCCGTTTCGCACCGCATGGGCGCTGACGCGTCCGTACTTCTTCGCGCGTGGGCGGCGCGACACGTGGCTTCTGGTCTCGGCGGTCGTCGCGCTGAACGTCCTCGAGATCGGGTGCGACGTCCTCCTCAGTGACTGGAATCGTCGCTTCTTCAACGCCATCCAGACGAGCGACCGCGGGCGCTTCTTCCACGAAGCCGCCATCTTTCCCCTGCTCGTCGCGGCGTTGCTCGCTTGCTACGCGCTCGAGGCGTTCGCCGCCCAGACCTTGCGCCTGCGGTGGCGAGAGTGGCTGACGGCCGAGTGCATGAAGCTGTGGCTGCGTGGCCAGGCCTACTACCGGCTGCGCTGGACCGAAGCGAAGACCGATAACCCCGACCAGCGCATCTCCGAGGACGTCGCGATTTTCGTCGACAAGTCGGTCGGTCTCGCGACAAGCGTCCTTTCGAGCGTGCTCGGGCTGGCATCGTTCGTTTTCATCCTGTGGCGGCTCTCAGGATCCCTCGAGATCCGCCTGCCGCTCCTCGGCCTCGTCCATATCCCCGGGTACCTGGTGTGGGGCGCGCTGCTCTACGCCGCGCTCGGCACCTGGTTCGTCGATCGCGTCGGGCGGCCCCTGACCGATCTCGAGTTCCAGCAAGAGCGCCACGAGGCGAACTTCCGGTTCGGGCTCGTTCGGGTACGCGAGAACGCCGAGAGCATCGCCCTGTACGGCGGCGAGCGCGTCGAGCGCGAGGTGCTCGACACCCGATTCGGCGCGCTCGTTGCGAACACGCGCAAGCTGATCCGACGCCGCGTGGCATTGTCGGCGACGACGAACGTCTACGCGAACGCCGCGACGTTGGTTCCCTGGATGCTCGCTGCCGGTCAGTACTTCGCGGGCAAGGTCAAGCTCGGCGACGTGATGCAAGCGACCGGTGCCTTCGGTCAGGTGCGCCGGCATCTCTCCGTGATCATCACCAACTACGCGTCCATCGCGACCTGGCGTGCGACGGTCGCGCGCATCGCGGAGTTCGCGTCTTCGGTGCAGGATATTACCGATCAGGCTTCCCAGCCTTCCCAGCCTGGAGACGACGCGCCGATGTCGTCCGTCGCCATTCGCCTTTCGATGCTCTCAGGTGAGCTCGACGCGCGTTCGCAGCGGAGCGACCGACCATCGATCTCCGTCGTGCGCTCCGACGACGACCTGCGCGTCGTCGACGTCACGACGCACACCCCCGAAGGGGACGAAATCGGCGCGCGTGCATCGTTCGACGTCGCGGCCGGAGAGCGCGTGCTCTTGAGCGGTCCCTCCGGCGCTGGCAAGACGACATTGCTCCGCGCCGTCGCGGGCTTGTGGCCGCACGGGGCCGGTCGCATCGAGAGGCCGAGCGTACGCGCGCTCTTCCTCTCGCAGCGGCCCTATCTCCCACTCGGCACGCTCCGCGACGCGATCTGTTACCCGCAGAGCAGCGGCGACGTCGGCGATCAGCTCGTTCGTGATGTTCTGCGCGACGTCGGCTTGGCGGCGTTCGCAGCGTCGCTCGACGTGGTCGCCGAGTGGTCGCACACACTCTCGCTCGGTGAGCAACAGCGGGTGGCCTTCGCGCGGGTGGTCTTGCTGCGACCGGAGCTCGTCGTCCTCGACGAAGCGACTTCGGCTTTGGACGAACCCGCGCAGTCGAAGATGTACGCGCTGCTGCGCGACCGTCTGCCGCGCGCGATCACGTTGAGCGTCGGCCACCGCGCGTCTTTGATCGAGCTCCACGATCGCAAGGTGACGCTCGCCGCGGCGCAAGCGGCGACGCCTCGCTGAGTCGGAGGTCGCGCGCGAGGGTTCATCCTCGCGCGCGCTCCCCAGCCTTTGCAGCGTTCAACACTCTTCGTTATCGCAGGGCTCCTCCGGCGGCGGCGGCGGCGGCGGGGTCTCGTCCTTGATGTCGCACTTGAAGTTGTCGGTCTTCGACCAGCGATGGACGAACCCGTGCGTGCCGATCGCGGTGTTGTACTGCTCCACCGGCGTGAGCCACGCTTTGTACTCGCCGCCCGGATTCGGCGTCTTCGCGAACGGCCAGAGCTGCACGGTCACGCTTCCGTCGTTCACGTCGGTCCCGGTCGTGTGCGTTTCGCCGAGGTACGCATCGATCTCGCCGTTCGCACCGACGTGGACCTTGCGCTGCGCGATCGCATCGCTCGAGAGCAGCACCGAGGGCGGTCCGCCGGAGGGGCTCGTCACCATGAAGTAGTAGTCGCCCTCGGGGAGCGCGGGCCCGCCCCCCCTCGGACCGCCCGTGAGGTACACGTCGCGACAGTCCGCGTAGCGCACGTTCTCGTTCACCACCGAGCCATCCTTGGTCGTGGTGTGGATCGCTCCGTGGAACGCCCCGCCGATCGACTCGTCGATCGTCCCGACCTTCTCGCGCTCCGTCGGCAGCGAGCACCCAGCGACACACGCGAACGCGATCACGCTCATGGCTCCGATGCGGTTCATGGACTGCTCCCTGGGCGCGCGCTGCGATCGTGCAGACGCGACGCGGCTCTCGTCTCCGCGGCTCTCCGACCGCGGCTTCGGTCTCGCCGCCGCGCGTTGCCGACCGTTCGGCCCGCGTGGCTTGGCGATGTGCCGCGGGGTGAGTGCAGCTCCTACGCCAAGGCCGAGGCGCGACGCGGCCACTTTTGATTGAGCACACGCTGCGCGAGGCGACGTCCAGAGCCGTGGACGCATCGCTCGCGCCGCGAATAATCGGCGACCCACCGGTCGCGCGACGCACGACGGTGCCGCCGGCCGCCACCGGGTCGCGCTCGCGGTCGGTGAGCGCGACCTGGAGAACCGACGAAACGCCTATCGAGGCGGCCGGACCTACGCTGGCTCGCGGAGGAAGTGGAGCTGCTTCCGCGGCGGTGGGGGACGAGCGCTGCCGTCGAATGTTGTGCCGTTGCGTTCTGGATTGGGTGCGGTACTACTGGAACACTCGTAAGGGCTGCAGCGACCAGCGGTCGGAGCGGCGAGGGAGGATCGGTAGCGGCGATGTCGAATGCGGAACACGAAACGGCGGCGCCGGTCCGACCGGGCGACATCCTCGCCGGAAAGTATCGCGTCGATCGCGTCCTCGGCATCGGCGGGATGGGCGTCGTCGTCGCCGCGACGCACCTCGTGCTCGAAGAGCGCGTCGCGCTGAAGTTCTTGCTGCCGTCGATCACGAAGCACCCGGAAGCGGTGAAGCGCTTTCTCCGCGAAGCGAAAGCGGTGGTGAAGATCCGCAGCGAGCACGTCGCGCGGGTGTCCGACGTGGGAACCCTCGAGAACGGGGCACCGTTCATCGTCATGGAGTTCCTCGACGGCATGGATCTCGGCGCGCGCCTCGAGCGGCATGGCCCCTTCGCGGTGAGCGACGCCGTCGATGCCGTCCTCCAGGCGTGCGAGGCGTTGGCCGAGGCTCACGCGCTCGGGATCGTGCACCGCGA
>JBKJQC010000767.1:0-12733 GCA_046593995.1 Polyangiales bacterium | reverse complement strand
GTCGGCTTCTTCAGCGGGACGCTCTACGACGAGGTCGTCGACGCCTGGGTGCCGCTCCTCTCGTATCGCGCCGGCACGACGCTGACGCTCGCGATGCTGGTGACGCTCTCGTGGTCGGTCGCGCGCGACGCCGAGACCGATCTCGCGGATGGGCGGCTGCGCGTCACCCGGCACCGTCTGGCTGGGATCGCCCTCTTGTTCGGGCTCGGGAGCGCGACGCTCGTCGCGTACGGCCCGGCGCTCGGGCACCGCAGCACCGCGTCGTCGATCCGCGAAGCGCTCGGCGGCGTCCACCAGGGACGCCGGTGCGAGGTCGTGCACCCGCGGAGCACGTCCGAGGTCGAGGCACTCCTCCTGGTGCGCGACTGCGACGAGTCGATCGTCGCGGTGGAGAAGCGGCTCGGCGTCGCCGGCCCGGCGCGGATCACGGCGTTCTTCTTCAAGGACGCGACGCAGAAGCGACGCCTGATGGGCGCGGCCGAGACGTACGTCGCGAAGCCCTGGCGGCGCGAGGTCTACCTGCAGGTCGCGCCCTATCCGCACCCGGTGCTCGGCCACGAGATCGCGCACGTCGTCGCGGGCAGCGCCGCGAGGGGACCCTTCAAGGTCGCAGGGAAGGTGTGGGGGCTCTTCCCCAATCCCGGCCTCATCGAGGGGATCGCGGTCTTTGCCTCGCCCGATCGCGACGAGCTCACGCCGACGCAGTGGGCGAGCGCGATGAAGCGGCTCGACATCCTCCCGAAGCTCTCGAAGACGTTCGGCGGCGGCTTCCTCGCGCAGAACTCGTCGATGGCGTACACCGTCGCGGGCTCGTTCGTGTCGTGGTTGTACGCCGAGGGGAAGGGCGCAGGCGTGCGCGCGTGGTACGGCGGCGCGACGTTCGAGCGCGCGCTCGGCATGTCCTTCGACGCCGCGGAGCAGGCGTGGCGCGCGTCGCTCGACTCCGTGTCGTTGCCCGACGCGACGCTCTTGGTCGCCAAAGGGCGCTTCGATCGACCGGCGATCTGGGGGCGGAGCTGCCCGCACGTGGTCGAGCGACTGCGTGACCAGGCCGATGAATGTCGCGAGGAAGGGGATCTCGTGCGGGCCGACGAAAAGCTCCGCGCGCTGCTCGCGCTCGACACCGTCGACCCGTCCGCGCGCCTCGATCGCGCGAAGGTGGCCCTCGCGCGCGGCGACGACGGGGCGGCACGCGCGCTCCTCGACGAGCTCACCGGGGACACGCGCATCGCGAGCTCCTGGCGTGCGCGCGCGCACGAGACGCGCGGCGACGAGGCCCTCCGTCACGGCCAGCTCGACGACGCGCGCATGCACTACGACGCGGCGCGGAGAGAAGTGCTCGACGACGACTGGTCGCGGAACCTCGACGTGAAGGTGTTCGCCACGAGCTCGCCGCTCCGTGCCGCGCTCTTCGGGCGGTTGCTCGCCGGGAAGGGGCCGCGACGCGAGGGGCGCGACGACGCGCTCGCCGCGACCCTCGCGATCGCCAAGTTCCTCGGCGACCCCGGCGGCGCTCCACCCGAGGACGTCGCCCTCGCGCGCTATCTGATCGCGCGACGCCTCGTCGAAGCGAAGATCTGGGAAGAGGCGGAGCCGCTCCTCGAGCTCCTCGGCGGCGCGGACGAGAAGCTCCTCGTGTCGATCACGCCGCGGCTCGCGCGCGAGGCTGCGCGGCTCGGGATCGTGGTCGCGTGCATGGCCGATCCGGCGGTACGCGCGCAGAAGGTCCAGGCGGCGCTCGCACGGCACCATACGGCGCCCGAGGGGAATGCGGGCCGACGCGAAGCGATCGAGCGCTTCGCCGAGCGCTGCGTCACTCCTTCGTGAGACGCGACAGCTCCTCGCGGATCATCGTCTCGGCGAGGATCGGCACGACCTCCCACACCACTTGCTCGACGACCTCGCGCGAGAGGGCGAGCACGCCCTCGACCTGCGCAGGCGTGAGACCGAGCTGTCGAAGCTTTCCCGAGAGCTCCGGCGGGAGCGCCGCGGCGCCGTTCTGCGCGCTCACCTCCGCGGCCGGCGGCGCGTCGGAGGCCATGCGCACCGTCTGCTGCGAACGAAGCGCGGGAGCGTCCTGACGGGACAGCGGCATCGCGCCCGCATGCGACGGCGGCGGCGCCGGCTCCGACGGCATCTTCACGGTGATCGAGCGTTGGAGCGCGGGGGTCGGGTTCTTGGCGAGCGCGGGGGACGAGGACGCGGGGTGTTGCGGGCGTGCGGCCGGCAGACCCTGCATCGTCGGGTGACCCATCGGCGGGGGCGCGGCCTTGACCACCGGAGCCGGCGGCGGCTGGGGCGCGATGACCGGAGCTTGCGCGGCGAACATCGGGGCGCGCTGTCCTTGGGAGGCGGCCGCGATGGGGCGCGGCGCGACGGACTGCCCCTGGGTCAGCACCTTCTTCACGACCTCGATGGCCTTGGCCGTGTCGTACGGCTTGTCGATGTGCTCGTCGGCGCCGGAGGCCTGACCGCGCGCCGGGTCGAACGGGTTCTGCTTCGACGCGAGGAGGACGACCGGGATGCGGCTGAACTCGTCCTTGATGGCGCGACACAGGTCGTAGCCGCTGAACCCTTCGAGCGCGACGTCCGCGAGGACCACGTCGGGCCGGTCCTTCCGGCACGCTGCGAGCGCTTCCTGCGCGGTGGCGACCGTCGTGATGCGGAGATCCTCCCCGGCGAACGTCATCTCGACGACCCTGCGCATGGAGACGCTGTCATCGACGGCGAGCAGGGTCTTCGGCACAGAGTCCTCCGGCGGTCACTCGTGAATCGCGCACGCTGGACAGTCCGAGCGGGGCGTCGCGCGATTGTCGACCCCCTCTGCGCAGACCGTCAAGGACGGTTCTCTTCGTGCATCCACCCTCGCGGGGAAGGCCTACCGACCGGGATGCGCGGCGCGCCGCCATGCGGTCGACCATCGGTTTACGACCAACCGGTGGGTACGCGCAGAGCTTCGTGGAAAGCAAGTAGGCTCCCGCCCGGCTCGGCGCTATGCATGCGAGACGATGGTCGTGCGCTCGGTGGGGAAGACCCACGTCGGAATGAAGCGAACGCTCAACGAGGACGCGTTCCTCGCTGACGACGAGATCGGGCTGTACATCGTCGCGGATGGAATGGGCGGTCACGCCGCCGGCGAGGTGGCGAGCGAGGAGGCCGTCTCCACCGCCTACGGGATGGTGAAGCAGGCCCGCCCCACGTTGAAGGAGCTGTTCGAGCCGCTCGAAGAGCCGACCGTTCGCGCCGCACGCCGCCTGATGGAGAGCGCGATCCAGGCCGCCACGTACATGGTCTTCACGCTCGCCGAGCTCGATCGCGACAAGACCGGGATGGGCACGACGATCACCGGCTTCCTCGTGCTCGGCGATCACGCCGTCACCGCGCAGGTCGGCGACTCGCGCATCTACCAGATCCGGAACGACGAGGCCCGCCAGATCACCGAGGATCACACGCTCATCGCGTGGCAGCTGCGCGAGGGGATCATCACGCAGGAAGAGGCGCGTCGCTCGCCGCACAAGAACGTGATCACGCGCGCCGTCGGCAACCGCGAGTACGTACAGGTCGACACCAACGTGGTGAAGCTCGAGCCCGGCGACCGCTACCTGCTCTGCTCCGATGGGCTCCACGGCTACCTGCGCAACGCCGAGATCCCCGAGCTGGTCTCGCGTGGTGGCGACGAGGCGGTCGACGCGTTCATCGAGCTCGCCAACTCCCGCGGCGGCAAGGACAACATCACCGCCATCCTGGTCGAGATCGGCTAGGCCCCTCGCCCTCGCGGGACCCTTGCCCGCCCGCGCCCGGCCGGGCAATGCTCGGCCCGCATGCCGAACCCGCGCCGTTTCGCCTTCGCCGCCTGTGTCCTCGCGCTCGCGACGCCCGCTTGCAAGAGCAAGAAGGTCGAAGAGATCGTCAAGAAGGACGTCCCCGTCAAGAAGGCGATCACCGAGGTCCCGCTGCCCGAGGGCGCGGTCGGCGAGATCGTGATCAAGGACCCCGAGCTCTTCGTGAAGAAGCTCGCGGACGGCGCCGGCTTCGGCCCGATGGTCGGCCCGTCGCCCTACCAGAAGCTCATCGACTCGATCAGCGACGAGAACGCCAAAAAGGCGATCAAGGCGATCGATCCGCACGGCACGATGGCCGCGCTCGGCCTCGCGAAGATCGCGCACGGCGAGAAGCCGCACGGCGCAGTCGCCGCGCGCCTCAAGGATCCGGACATCGCCGCCGCGGCGCTCGGTGCCGCTGCCAAGTCGGGCGGCAACGTGAAGACCTGGGAGTCGAAGGTCCTCGAGACGACCGTCTTCGAGCCCGGCACCGAAGGTGAGATCGCCATCTACGGCGACGTCGTGATCGTCGCCGACTCGCGCGAAGCCCTCGACGCCGCCGGCAAGTACGTGGCGTGGCGCGCCACCTCCTCGAAGGTCGATCACGAGCTCGTCGCGCGCATCGCGACCGACAAGATGGGCCCCCAGCTGGCGAAGATGGGGAACGAGGAGTGGGCGAAGCTGAAGCCGGGGGACATCCCGCCGAAGATCAAGGCGGAGATCGATCCGATGATCGGTCCCGTGCTGACCGGCATCTCCGACATGGGCGAGCTGCTCCTGAACGTCGACATCAACGGCGACCAGCTGGTCTTCGACGAGAAGCTCGGCGCCAAGGGCTCGTTCGCGACCTGGCTCGGCAAGTACCCGACCGGCGATGCGACGGCGCTCTTGTCCATGCCGAAGGGGGAGAGCGTCGCGCTCTATCGCTACCCCGACGGCCTCGGGCCGGTCATCTACTCGCTCGTGGACTACGGCCTCGAGAGCACGAAGCTGACGCCGGCGGAGCGCGCCGACACGTCGAAGCACGCGCGTGTGTTCGGCGCTGCGCTCGGCCATCAGGTGGCCTACGTCTCGACGGCGGGCGGCGGCGCGGGCGTGAACACCGAGTACCTGATCCGCTTCGATCTCGACGACGCGCCGAACGCGAAGAAGGCGATTCCCGAGCTGCGGAAGCTGATCGAAAAGGCGGTCGGATCGGCGACGAAGCCGAAGATCACGGCCTACAAGAAGTTCGGCTCCGAGGGGGAGTCGTTCGCGACGCCTGCGATGCTCCCGTCGATGGTGCCCGGTGCGAGCGGCGCTCCGACCGACGACACGTGGACCTACGCGACCAAGGGGAGCCAGCTCTTCCTCGACGTCTGCCTCGGCTGCGTGCCGAAGCTCCTCGAGCCTGCGCTCGATCCTGCGGCCAAGGGCGCGACGCTCGACTCGGATCCGGCTGCGAAGGCGAAGATCGCCGAGTTCCCGGGGAAGGGGCTCGCGAGCGCTTCTTGGTCGACGACGCTCTCGCTGCCGGGGATGGGCGGTGGGATGGGGATGCTGATGGGCGCCGGTGCGCCTCCTCCGAAGAAGCCGGGCGGACCTGCGGCTTGGGGCTGGGCGCAGACTGCGAGTGAGGGCGTCGTCGCGAAGGGGCAGATGCCTCTGCCTCTGATCGGCGAGCTGCTGAAGTCGTATCTCGCGATGTCGGCGATGGGCGGGATGGGTATGGGCGGGGCTCCTCCGCCTTATTGATTTCCTGTCTGTCGTCGGACGACATCATCGCGTTCGACGACACCATCGCGTTCGCGAGATGCTGTGCCGAGGTACGCCTTGGGGTCGCTTCGTTTGCTCGAAGAGGCTTGGCGGGGACGCGCGGCCACTGGGTGGTAGTGCCTCTTCGGAACGCTGCGGGCCTGGCGTCGAAAGATCAGCGACAGAGCAGCGCGGCTCGTTGCGCGACAGCTTGCCGTGGTGGTCGGGCGTCTACGGAGACCGCCGCTCGGGGCCCTCCGCTCGGCGGACGCTGCCTAGCAGCGCGCGGGGAACCGCACGCGACTGAACTTGGGGCCGCCGTCCGAAGACGCACTACCACCCAGAGTCCGCGCTTGGTTCGTCACGGGCCTCTTCGCGGCGATCTTCGCTCTCGGGGCTTGGGAATCTGTGCGAGACGCGGTCGCCCGCGGCTGGCCCGAACGGCCGCGCCATGAACAAGCGCGCGGCGGTGCGTCGCGGCTGCGACAAATCGACCGTCCTCCGCCGCGATCTTCGGCGCGACGCGTGGGGATCGATGCTCGATGGCGTTGGCGTACGCGTTGCGAAGGTGCCCGGTGATGCGCGCGGCGATGTTGGGTTTCACGCTCGTGCTCGGGGCGTGCAAGACGCACTACGACTGGCGCACCGCGACGTTCTACGACCCTCCGACGTCCGTGCAGCGCGCTCCGCCGCGTGCGTCGGCCACGTGCGAGCGCTTCGACTTCACCGTCCCGGCCCCTCGGCCGCGTGACGCGATCACCGCGATCGCCGGTCGCGCGCGTGCGGCGGGGTTCGCCGTGAGCAAGTTCGACGGGACCGTGCACCTCTCGAATCCGGCGGTCTCGCTCGTGGTCGCACCGCTCGAGCGGCACCTCCACGTCACCTGCTGCGGCGACGTCCGCGAGACGTGCGTGGAGGAGTACGGCCGCGCGGCCTCTACGGACTGATCGCTACGAAGCGCGGCACGCGGCGATGCGGGTTGCCCGCACCGCGCCGGTCGCGTGATCGCCGAGGCCGCTGTCGACGTTCTCGGCGCGGCGGAAGAATTCGATGGCGGATTTCACCTCGACCGCGCTCGCGTATCGCGCGGCGTAGCAGTCGGCTTCTTCCTCTGCGAGCTCGCGGCCATGGACGAATTTCGTGTATCGCGGCCCGCCGTGGTGCAGCACGACGTGCCCTTCCTCGTGCACACGGAAGAACGCACAGACGTCGCGGCCGATCTCTGCGCAGCGCTTCGGGTTCACGTAGACGACGGATCCGTGCGCGCCGACCGACGCGACCGCGATGTCGTCGAGCCAGGGCGCCGACACTTCGGGCACCACCGGACGCGGAGGGGGCGCCGGGCTCCGGGGCTTCGCGGGGCCGATCGGCTCGACGACCGGATCTGCCGCGAGCGCCTCCGACGCGCGGATCTTCCGTGGCTCGCGCGCGACGAAGACGACGAGCGCAATGCCTCCGAGCACCGTCGCCGTTCCAATCGCTGTGGCGTGAGCTCGACTCATCGTCCCTTGGTGTGCCCCCTCCGACGCGCGCGCGCACGGAGAGCTTGGTGAGCACCGACCGCGCCGCGACGCCGAGGTTCCCACCGGGGAGCGCGGCAGTTGGAAGAGGGCGCTCTGCCGGGAGGACGCTATGGCCCTTCGGAGCTATTCTCGGCGACATGGTGTCGTCCGAAGTCGAGGGGCGCTTGCAGTCGGAGCTCGCGCGGGCGCCGCTCCGACTCGCGGTCCTCTTCGGTTCGCAGGCGACCGGGCGTACGCACGCCGCGAGCGACGTCGACATCGCCGTGCTCCCTCTCGACGAGGCCTGGTCGCTGCGTGACGAGCTCGCCCTCCAGGGGCTCCTCTCTTCCGTCGTCAGGGCCGAGGTCGATTTGGTCCGACTCGATCGGGCCGACCTGCTCGTGTGCAGGGAGGTGGCGCAGAAGGGGCGGCCGTTGTTCGAGGCGAGGCCGGGGGAGTGGGCGCGCTTCGCGGCGAACGCGATGCTCGACTACCTCGACCTCGAGCCGCTCCTCCTCGATGGGCAGCAGCGCTACCTGCGGCGCATCGCGAGCCGAGCTCCGTGACCGACCCCTCGATCGTCCTCCGCAAGCTTGCTTCGCTGCGCGAGTGCCTGGAGGTCGTGCGGGCATGGCGACCCGACGACGTCACCGCGCTCCGCGACGACCGTCAGCTGCGCGACGCCATCGCGCTCAATGTGCTCGTCATCGTCCAGGACGCGATGGACATCGCGTTCCACATCTCGACCGACGAGGGGTGGGGAGTGCCCGCGTCGTATCGCGAGGCGTTCGAGATCCTCGCGTCCCGGGGCGTGATCGAGCGCTCGCTCGCCGACGCGATGACGGCCGCCGTCGGGCTCCGCAATCGCATCGCCCACGGTTACGCCACGCTCGACGCCGAGCGGCTCTGGGCAGAGCTGCCCGAGGGCATGCTGTCGTTCGGAGCGTTCGTCGCGGCAGTGACGAGCTTTCTGACGAGCCATCCGACCGCACAGCGTTGAGCCATCGCGAAAATGGGGGCCCTCGCGCTTCGGAAGATGGTCGCGGAGCTTCGCCGACGACCCGGAGCGCCATTCCCGCGGATCATCGCGCCTGTCGCGCGGTCCCGAAGGGCGATGACCTGTTCGCCAGCGGCTCGGGACGACGAGGTTTCGACTACTTCCGCGCGTTGGCACGCTCCTTACGACGTGGGCGAAGCGCCAAGCTCGCGGACGAAGCTTCTGGAGTCGCGGGCAAAGCCTTGGTGGTCACGGGCGACGGGACGCGGTTCGCCGGCGAGGGCTCCGTGAACGCTCCGTGTCGCGATCCGAACAGGCGTGCGATCGCCGTGTCGCCGCGCTCCGTCTACGCCGTGCGGTACAAGGACGAAGACGGGCCGGATCTGTTGCCCGAGGACTTCGTAGGGACGCGGGCGACGATCGTGAACGCACCGACGCAGCCCTGACGCCCTCAGGGCCGGCGGTAGAAGCAGAACCAGTCGTCGGGGCCATTCGCGCCTCGGGGCTCGTAGTAGACCTCGACGTACCTCTGGAACTTCGGCTCCACCTGCAACTGCACGTCCACCCCGAGCTTCGAGGCGGCGTGCTCGACGTCCGTGTTCCAGTCGTCGCCCGAGATGAGGACGCTCGTGCCAGTAGGATCGATCCACGCGGTGGCGACGACCGTGTCGAACCGCTCGGCGATGGCCGCAGCCCCCTTGATGAGCAGCAGGCAGCGCACGATGTCGTCGGGCTCGCCGCCAATCTCGACGCCCTGCTCGCTGACGCTCATCGAGAGGCGGGGAAGCGCACCCGGATCGGAGGGTCGAGACGCCGGGCGCCGCTCCGACCCAGCCCAGCCGAGCTGTACTTGAGAACCGCCGTCTGGACCATCACCCGACAGTCTATCGCATGCGCCGGCGGATGCAGCCCTGCTGTAGGTCAGCATGAATCCCGCGTACGAGCACGTCGTTGGGTGCATGGCGAACATCGAGATCGCCGGGAAGCCCGTCTGGGAAATTTTCTGGGACGCGAGGAACGGCGTCGGGTCGATCGCTCACGATCAGCCGGTCTTCGCGACGGGATGCGCGACCGAATACGTGATCGACGGCAGCAACCGCCGCGTCGGCAAGAAGTTACACAGTCTCTCATGCGCGCAACGTCGGCGCGCATCCCCGTCGAGCTCGGACTCCCGAGCCCCCAGAGAGCGAAGATCGCCGCGAAGAGGCCCGCGCACGAACCGAGCGTGGACTCTGGGTGGGGGGGCGCGTCTCCGGAATTCGGCCCGAAGGCACATGAGGCCAAGGCTCGAGCGCGCCGAGCTCGCACCGCCCGAATAGCGGCCGGCCGTAACACGGGCGGTCTGCTCGATCCGAGCGAGAGAAGCCGCCGACACGAAGTAACGAGCCTGGCTGGCCTCTCCACAACTCTACTTCGGAGGACGGACGCGGTCCGGAGAGGCGCCCCCCCACCCAGAGGCCGCGCGTCCCCGGCAAGCCCCTTCGAGCCAACGAAGCGACCCCCGAGGCGTACCCGCATTCACGCGCGCGACAGCACGATCTTCCCGAACGCCTCGCGCGCCTCGAGCGCCCGATGCGCCTCGCGCGCACCCTCGACGGTGAACGGCAGCACGCGATCGACGACCGCGCGATACGCCCCGCGCTCCACCTCGCGCAGGATCGCAAAGAGCGTCGCGCGCGAGCCCATCGTGCTCCCGATGATCGACAGCTGGCGGAAGAACACATGGCGCAGATCGATCTGCGGCGTCGGCCCTGCGGTCGCGCCGCAGGTCACGAGCTTCCCGCCCTGCGTGAGGGCCACGAGGCTCTTCGCGAAGACGTCGCCGCCGACGTGATCGAGGACCACGTCGACGCCGCGCTTGCCGGTCAGCTTGCGCGCCTCGGTCGCGAAGTCCTGCCTGGTCGTGTCGATCACCTCGTCTGCGCCGAGGCCGCGCGCGCGTTCGAGCTTCGCGGCCGACGTGCTCGTCACGATCACGCGCGCACCGAGCGACTTCGCGATCTGGATCGCCGCCACCGAGACGCCGCTCCCGGCCGCGTGGATCAGCACCACGTCCGAGCGCTTCACCGCGCCGTGCACCACGACCATCTGGTGCGCGGTGAGGAACGTGAGCGGGATCGACGCCGCCTCCGCGTCGCGGATCGCGCCCGGGAGACCGGGGAAGGGGAGGATGTTCGCGCTCGGGACGTCGAGGAGCTCGGCGTAGCCGCCGTGCGTGCTCTCTCCGAGGATGTGATAGCGGCGGCAGAAGTGGTCGCGACCCGAGAGGCACGCCTCGCACACGCCGCACGACACGCCCGGAGCGACGAGGACCTTCGTGCCGACCGGGGGTGAGGTCGCGCCGTCGCCGATCGCTTCCACGGTCCCGGCGATGTCCGAGCCGAGGCGGTGCGGGAGCGCGAGCTTCAGGTGCGGGAGGCCGCCGCGCACCCAGAGGTCGAGGTGGTTCAGCGCGACCGCGGTCACGCCCACGCGCACCTGGCCCGCGGGCGGCTTCTCGGGGAGCTCGAAGGTGATCTCTTCCAGGACCTCCGGACCTCCGTGACGGTGAAAGGCGATCGCGCGCGTCAGCATCGCGCCATGGTAGCTTCGCCGGCGATGCACGCGCGCTTCCTCATGTTCCCTCGGTCGTTCGCTGGGTCGTTCGGTGTTCTTGCAGTCCTCGTCGTGGGGCCCGCTTCGTGCGGCCCGGCCGAGGCGCCTCCGCCGGTCACCGCCGCCGCGCCCCCCGCGGTCTCCTCCGCGCCGCCCGCGCCGCCGAAGATCCCCGAGGATCGCACGCCGGTCGACGCTGCGCCGGCAGGCGTCGTCGCGACGATCCACACCGCCGGCCCGCGCGCGCTGGTGCGCGCCGCCAAGGCGTACGTCCCCTCGATCCCGAACATCGATCCGCGCACGCTCGTCCGCGCGGCGACCGATTCGAGCGGGGTCGATCGCATCGTCGACGTCGACAAGCCGATGGACATGGTCATCCTCGCGCCCGAGCCGAGCGGTCAGGGCTCCGTCAAGTCGCCGAAGATCGGCTATGCGTTCGGCGTCGAGGACGACGCGGACGTCGCTGCGGTGCTGAAGCCGGTCGGCGTGAAGGTCGAGACGGTCGCCGGGGGCGTGCAGAAGCTCGTGATCGGCGGCAAGGCGTCGTGCGTCGTCGCGCCGGCGATCGGCGCGGCGAAGCGACGCCTGGTCTGCGCCGAGGGGGGCGATCCGATGTTCTTCGCGCCGTGGCTCGCGCGCGGCGTCACGCGCAAGGAGGAGCCGACGAGCGCGATCCACGCGGAGCTCGACGTCGCCCAGCTCCGCAAGCGGCTCGCGAAGGAGCTCGACAGGGGACGCATCGAGGCCAAGGCGATCGTCACGCCCGAGGCGAAGATCGGCCGACCCGAGATCGACAAGGTCCTCAAGCGCACCGCGGCAGCGATGGTCGAGGACGCGATCGACTTCGTCGAGGATCTCGACGCCGTCACGTTCGACGTCGCCGTCCCGCCCGAGGGGATCCGGCTCAACATCGGGGCCACGGTCGGCAGTACGAAGTCGTGGCTCGCGCGCGCGCTGCTCGCCGGTGGCGATCTCGGCGGCGCGCCCATCGCGGCGTTCTCGAAGCTCCCGGGCGACGGCGTCGCGAGCGCCAGTCACTTCCGCACGAGCGGGCAGACGGCGTCGCTCGTGCAGCCCGTGCAGACGATGCTCAAGGATCTCGCGCTCGGCGCCGCGTCGGACTTCAAGTGGCCTGCGAAGGATCGCGACCTCGCGCTCGACGTCGTGCGTGCGCTCTTCGACTCGTTCTCCGACGGCGCGCTCGCCGGCGGCAACGACGGCGCGCCTCCCGGCTGGCAGGCGCCCTCCGAGCACAAGAGCTTCGCCTACGGCCTCGCGCTCCGCAGCTTCTTCCTCGGCGCCGGCGAGCACGCACCGAAGTCGTCGGTCGACTTCGCGAAGGGCGCGATGCAGCTCCTCGCGCGCCCCTCGTTCGCGCAGACGTTCAAGGCGCTGACGCACGACCACCTCGCCATCAAGGCGAAGCCCGTGAAGACCACGTTGCCGAAGGACGCCCCGAAGGGGAGCTTCCTCGATCGGCTGGAGGTCGACTTCCTCTCCGTCGACAAGGGGGAGGACAGCGGGAAGACGAAGGGGAAGGACAAGGAGACGTCGCTCGGCAAGGCCACCCTCGACGCGGTCGTCGTCCCCGAGGGCGAGACGCGCACGTGGTTCGGGTTCAGCAACGGTTACGCCGACGGCGAGCTGTGGAAGAAGGTCCGCGGCGCCGTCACCGGCGCTCCCTCTCCGCTGGCTTCGCGCATCGGCTTCGACACCGCGGCGAAGCCCGGCTCGACGTTCGGCACCGTCGTCTTCCTCGACGCGATCGTCCGCGCGTTCGACCGCAAGGGGAAGTCCGGCGCGTGGCTCGCCAAGCTCCCCGACAACGGCCGCGGCGGCATGTCGCTGCGCATCGCGCCGAGCAAGCCCCCGAAGAACGCGGCCGACATCGAGGTCTTCTTCGCCCGCGACTGGGCGATGCTCGCGTACCTGTTCGTCACGGAGTGATCGGCGCTCAGCTGGGCGATCGTATCTGCGCGACGGATATCTTGACGATATTCGCCAGGGAGATATCTTGACGATATCTGCCCGGGAGATACCTCGCCGATGCGCTCCGTCGTCACCACGCCTTCCCAAATCGCCGC
>JBKJQC010000762.1:0-3591 GCA_046593995.1 Polyangiales bacterium | reverse complement strand
CGACGGGACGGTGCGCTGTTGGGGAGAGTCGCTCTCTCAGGAGACTGGTACCGCCCCGCTGCCCCACCACTCGCCCGTCGTCGTTCCGGGCATCACATCTGCGAAGTCCGTCTCGGTCGGGAGCTCGTGGGGGAGCGGGACGAGCGCAGTGGTGCTCGAGGACGGGAGCCTGCGCTGGTGGGGTCAGCTCTACACGCCGACGTCGCCGGGTTGGGCGAACATCGGTACGCCGCAGAGCATTCCCGGCATCCCCAAGGGCAAGGCCGTCATGCTGGGTCACGTCAGCGTGTGCGCGATCGCGCTCGACGACTCGCTCATCTGCTACGGCAAGGGGCCGTTCGGCACCGGAAACGCCAACCAGCTCACGGTGGCTCAAACGATCCCCGGCCTCACCGGCGTTCGCGGCGGCACGATCTTCGGTCTTGCGTTTTCGGCTTTCGTCATCGTCGACGGCGGGGCCAAGGGGTGGGGGAAGAACGATGTCGGTGTGCTCGGGCTCAACCACAAGAACGAGATCCTCACCCCCCAGGCGGCCTTCTCGTTCGCCACGCAGATCTCGTCGAACGGCAATCACACGTGCGCCGTGCTGACGGGGGGTGGCGTCCGCTGCGCGGGTGGCAACTGGACCGCGGAGCTCGGCCTCGGGTACAAGTCGGATACCCCGACGCTGGAACCGACCGACGTGCCGACCCTCTCGAGTGGTGTGAGGAACGTTTGCACCGGCGGGTCCGGTTCCTGCGCGGCGATGCTCGACGGAACGGTGCGGTGTTGGGGGGTCGTCAACAACTCGGTGCCGACACCGACCGTTTCGTATACCCCTACCGTCGTGACGGGACTGAGCAACGTCGCAAGAATTGGCTGCGGCAATCAATACCGATGCGCGCTGCTCAACGACGGCGACATGCGGTGTTGGGGAGCGAACGGCTCGGGCCAGCTCGGGATCGGTTCCCAATCGACGGACGTCGCGGCCCCCACCCCGGTGGCCTGGTAGTCGGCGCCGGACGTCTGCCGGCGAGGTTGCGCGTCACCGGTTCTGCGCTTCCACCGCAAGGACCATCCACTGTCCGCGTTCCCCCTGGTGGTCCTCGTCGACGACTCCGAGATGACGGCGCGTACCTCATGAACTTCCCTGGGTGAAGTTCACCCGATCGAACCCCGCGCTCGACGTGTACGGCGTCGAGTCGTTCGTCCGTGACTCGGGGGTTGTCGAGGTCCGATCTCGTGATCGACGCGCGGATCAAGCCACACCACGCCGCTGCTCGAGATGACGTCGTCGATCACGCAGCTGTTCCGCTTCGCTGCGCGAGGCGGACCACTGCACGGCTTGTACTGACCGCGACCCGACACGACGCTCCGATCGTCGGCGGGCGGAAGCGCTCGGGAACGGGGACCTGCCGGCTTGGTGTTTGCTCCGACACACCGTCATGACCGAGCCTGCACGCCGAACGGAAGAGCAGCGGGACGAGCAGGACGATTCGGCGCGGTCGGGGAAACGCCGCATCGCGCAGCCGGAATCGGGCAACGATGCGCTCCCGCCGACGCCCGAAGTGCTGCGCAAGCGAGAGCGCGTGACCACCGGCGCGTACTCGATCGTGCAGGTCGACAAGGACGGTCGCGTCGCACGTTGAGCGATTCGTAGGTCGGTGCACCTGAGTGGCTGCGACCTCGATCCGAGGACCGCGCATAGCAAGACGTCACGCACCATCGAAGTGGCCCTCGACGGTGCGGGGAGTCGGGGAGCGGCCGCGGCGGTGCTCGCAGGACGAAGCCCACGAAGCTTGCGCTCCGTGGGCTCGTCTCACGACCGCGGAACTCGTCCAGCCGATCAGAAGAAGCCGAGCACCGACAGCGAAGGCGCCGTGCAGCTCGAGCCGGAGCGGTACTTCACCTGGATGAGGAAGTTGCCGGTCACGTCGCAGTTGTTGTCGGTCACGTCGACGGAGTCGGTCGCGTTTGCGGGGACGAGTTTCGACCCGACGAGGAGGCTGCAAGCGGTGTCGCTGTAGACCAAGAGGTCGTAGGCGGCGCCCGCCGGGTTGGTGAGCGAGATGCGAGCGCGCTTGGTTTGCCCGCCACCGCAGCTCGCCCGGCACTTGATCAGGCTGAACTTGTAGAAGCGCGTGCCGACGTTGGTGGTTCCTCCACCGCCCGTCGCCGTCTCCTGCACGTTGTTGCCGCAGAGGAGGATGTTGGTGTTGCCGTTGCCGGTGCCGCCGGCCTGGTTGTCCACGAGCTGCACCGCCCCGGCGCACGTGTTCAGCGGCGTCGACAGGTTCGTCTCGCAGCCCGCCGCTGCCGTGCAGTCGGCGAACCCCGTCGTGCAGGTCCCCACCGTGCACGTCTTGTTCACGCACGTCGCCGTGGCGTTCGGGAAGAGGCCCGTGCAATTCGTGTTGCAGTCGCCGCAGTTGAGCGGGTCGTTGAGGACATTCGTCTCACAACCGTCCGCGAGGCCGCCGGTGCAGTTCTTGAAGTCGCCCGTGCAGGTGCCGAGCGCGCAGGCGCCGGTCGAGCAGTCCCCGGTCGCGTTCGCCGGAGCGCAGGGGATGCCACAGCCGCCACAGTTGGTGGTGGTGGTCGTCGGGGTCTCGCAACCATCGTTGAAGCCGGCCCCGGTCATCCCGTTGCAGCTCTGGACGTTCGTGTTGCAGCTCGTGATCGTGCACGTGGTGCCGGCACAGACCGCGGTCGCGATGCCGTTGGTCGTAGCGCACGGGCTGTTGCAGGCGCCGCAGTGGGTGTTGTTGTCGACGAGGTTCGTCGAGCACTGGTCGTCACCCGCGGAGCAGTTGCCGAACATCCCCGGGGTGCAGGCGCTGTAGCCGCAGATCCCGTTGGTGCACGATGCCGTGCCGCGCGTGGTCGGACAGGGGAACCCGCAGCTGCCGCAGTTGAGCGGATCGGTCTTCGTGTTCTTGCAGAAGCTGCCGCACTTCTCGAGCGGCGCGGTGCAGCTCAGGAGCTCGCAGGTACCGTTCTGGCACGTCGGCTCACCGCTCGGCACCGTGCACGCCGTGTTGCAGATCTTGCAGTGCGAAAGCGTGTTGAGCGGCTGCTCGCAGCCGTCGTCGCCAGTGGCGTTGCAGTTGTCGAAGCCGGTGTTGCAGGTGAGGATTTTGCACGCGCCCGTCTCGCACTTGCCGGTGCCGTTCTTGAAGTCGCACATCTTCGTGCACGATCCGCACGCGGTCGCCGTGTTCTGGAGGTCGGTCTCGCAGCCGTCGTCGGGGCCGCCGGTGCAGTCACCGAAGCCGGTCGCGCAGGCGTTCTGGCACTGCCCCGCGACACAGGTCGAGGTCTGGTTCGGCTTGCCGACGAGGCACTTGGTCGGGCACATGCCGCAGTGCTCTTCGTCGGTCTGTAGATCGAAGCACTGGCCGTCGCAGCAATCGCGACCGGCCTGACAGGCGTGGGTCGTGTTGCACCCCGGGCGGCAGACGCCGTCGGTCGCGCCGCAGAGCGTACCGAGCGGGCAGTCCGCATCGACCTTGCACCCGGTGCAGACGTGGTTGACGCACGTGACGACGGAGATGCCACCGTCGACCGTACCGGCGCCGGCGCAGTCCGCGGTGCTCTTGCAGCCGGTCTCGC
>JBKJQC010000654.1:0-4202 GCA_046593995.1 Polyangiales bacterium | reverse complement strand
CCTCGAGATCGGCACCGGCTCGGGCTGGCAGGCTGCGGTCCTCTCGTCGCTCGTCGCCGAGGTCTTCACGATCGAGCGCATCCCCGAGCTCGCCGCGCGTGCGTCCGAGGCGCTCGCCGCGCACGGCTTCGCGAACGTCCACGTGCGCATCGGCGATGGCTTCCTCGGGTGGCCGGAGCTCGCGCCGTTCGATCGCGTGATCGTCACGGCGGCACCGCCGGAGCTCCCCCCGGCGCTGTTCGAGCAGCTCGTGGAAGGCGGGCTCCTCGTCGCGCCGGTCGGTGAGTTCAATCAGACGCTCGTCCGCGTGCGCAAGGAAAATGGCTCGCCGCACGCCGAGGAGCTGTTCCCCGTCGTCTTCGTACCGATGCTCCCCGGTATCTCGGGGCGTCCGCCGTCGTGACCGAGACCGCGGGAACCATGATCGCAGACCCTCACGCTGTCGCGGTGACGGCGCTCGTCGACGACGCGCTCTCGGAGTACGTGCGGCAGAAGTTCGGCCCCGGCGCCTCCATCGATCGTGTCGAGCGGATCGGCGGCGACGCCGGCGTGAAGGCCTTCGGATACGGCGACGTCGTCCGTCTCTACCTCTGCGGAGCGCCCCACGGCGACGTCGTCGTCCACACCGCGCGCCGCGGCGGCTTCGGCCATGACACGCTTGCCGACCGCGCCGCCGAGGCGCTGCTCCCGTGGGAGACCTTCAACCTCCTTCCGGGGCACGTGCGCGCGCTCGACGTCGGCAGCGTCGACGCCGGCGGGCGCCTTTCATCGCTGGGCGAGGTCCGCGATTTCTTCCTCGTGACGGCATACGGCGAGGGGGAGCCCTACTTCCTCGATCTCGAGCGGATCGCGAAAGAGCACGTCACGACGGACGAAGACGAAGCTCGCGTCGATCGTCTCGCGGAACAGCTCGCGACCATCCATCGCGAAAAACACGACGCGCCCTCAGGAGGAAGAGGTGGAAGAGGTGGAAGAGAGCTGTGGCAGCGACGGATGCGCGAGCTCGTCGGCCACCACGAGTGCATCGCCGGCTTGATCGACAGCTACGACGGGCATCAGGAGCCGGGCGTCCCCGATGCGGCCGAGCTGCGGAGGATCGAGCACTGGGCCGTCGAGTGGCGCTACCGGTTGAGGCCGCTGTCGAAGCGCCTCTGCCGCGTGCACGGCGACTTCCATCCGTGGAACGTCCTCTTCGACGGGGGCGGGAAGACGCGTCGGCTCACGCTCCTCGACCGGAGCCGCGGCGAGTGGGGCGAGGCCGCGGACGACCTCGCGGCGATGTCGATCAACTACGTGTTCTTCGCGCTCCGCGCCGGCAAAGGCGGCGAGCGCCCGTTCGTCGAGCTGTTCCGGCGCTTCTTCCGGACCTACCTGCACGAGACGAAGGACGCCGAGGTGCTGTCGCTGCTGCCGCCGTTCTTCGTGTGGCGCGCGCTCGTCGTCGCGTCTCCCGTCTGGTACCCAGAGCTCCCGGTCGCCGTGAGGAAGCGGATCTTCGAGATGGTCTCGGACGTCATGGCGCACGACACACTGGACCTCGAGCGGGTGACGCCGTTCTTCTCGGCGTCATGATCGTGTGGATCACCGGACGGCCCGCGTCCGGGAAGACGACGCTGGCGCGGCGTGTGGTCGAGACGCTGCGCGCGCGCGGTCGCCGCGCCACGCTGGTCGACTCGGACGAGGTACGCGCTGTGCTGACGCCGGAGCCGACCTATGCCGAAGGCGAACGCGCGCTCGTCTACCGCGCGCTCGCCTACCTCGCGCGGCGTCTGCACGACGAAGGCGCGCTGCCGATCGTCGCCGCGACCGCGCATGACCCCGCCCTCCGCGCCGTCGCGCGCGAAGTGGCCGGCGAGCTCCTGCTCGTCCACGCGCGCTGCTCGCTCGAAGTCTGCGAGGCGCGCGATCCGAAGGGCCTCTATCGGCGTGCCCGCGCGTCGGCGATCGGCGCGATGCCCGGCATCCACGTGCCGTGGGTCGATCCTGACGATGCTGCCATCACGATCGACACCGATCGTGACATTCCTGCCACCCTGGTCGAAGAGCTCGCGTCGCGCGCCGAGCGCTGACGGTCAGGGCGTGGCGTGCGGAGCGAGCTTCCCCCACGTCATGCAGCTCGCGGTCGTCCACTGCTTGTTGCCGAAGGTCACCTGCGTGGGATCGCAGAGCTTCGAGAGGCGGAAGTCGTCGTCCGAGCCGAAGTGCGTTCGGATCGAGGCGCGGGAGTGCTCGTAGAACGCCTCGAGCTTCGCGCGATCACCGAGACCCTTCTCCGCGTAGACGATGAAGAACACCCCGTAGAGCCCCGTCGTCGGTCCGGCTCGGGAGACGAGGAGTTGCACGCGCGCCTTCTTCACGACGTCGTCGCGATCGATCGCGCGACGTCCGGAGTAGAGCGCCTTGGCCTCGACCATGCCGCCGAGCGTCTCGCGCTCCCACACGCTCAGGTCGGCGTACCCGTATTCGCACGACGCGTACGAGGCGAGCACGCGGGGCGCTTCGTGGTTCGCGAGGTGTTGGTTCATCGCGAGCGCGAACTCGCGGACGAACCAACGCTCGTTGCGGCCGTACTGGAGCTGGATGAGCGGCAGCACCGCCCCATTGCGCTCGAGGAACCGCCCCTTCGCCCCGGAGTAGAGCTCGCTGAAGTCCACGGGGGGAGGATACGCGATGGCGGAGACTACGTCCCGCGGCGACGCAGACGCAGGAGCAGAGCCGTGAACGCGAGCGCGGCGAAGGATCCGCCGCGCGCGTTCGACGTGTTGCAGCCCGTGCCGTCCGAGTCCGTCGCTTGGTTGCCGCCGCCCGCGTCCTCGGCCGGGTCGGGACCCGCGTCCTCGACGGGCACGGCGGAGTCGCATTCGACGTAGGTGACGTCGTACTGCGTCTCGCGGTAGTCGGCCGGGGCCTTCTTCGCGAGCGCGACGTCGTCGGTCGCGGCGCCGTCGAACCACAGCGTCAGCTTCGTCAGGCGATCGCCCGCGACCGCGAGACCTCCGAGCTTGCTCGCGTCGTCCGCGGTGAGCGCGCCCGAGAAGCCGAGCTTCTGCTGGTAGCTCGAGCCCGGTGCGGCGAAGTCGATCTGACCCGCGGCGTCGGTGATCGCGAAGAGGCGCCACGAGAAGCCGTTGTTCGGGTAACCGCCGGACTTGATCGTCTGCCCTGCGGTCGCCATCTTCGAGGGCACCACCGGCGCGGCGGTCGGGAACGAGAGCTTCACCGGACCGAGCGCGCGGCAGTTGTCGGCGGTCGTCGGCGCGCCCTGGTTGATCTTGAACGCGAGGAAGTACCAGCCCTTGCTCACGTACGACGCGAACGTCGTCTTCGCGGCGGCGTCGTAGGCGTAGCCGTTCGCATCGAGCCAGTTGGTGAACGACGCGTCGGAGTCGGCCTTCAGCTGCGTCCAGTCGAGGAAGCCGACGCGCCCGCTCGCGACGACGGTGGTCCCGTCGCTTCCCCCGGAGCCGGCGCCCGCGTCGAAGTCGCCGCCGCGGCTGATGCACTCGGTCTTCTTCACAACGGCGGGCTTCGTCATGGTGTCGGCCGCGGTGAACGCGGCCGCGTCTCCGAGCTCGGGCGCGGTCGACAGCATCGACGGCACCGGCAGGATGAGACCGAAGTCCTTCGCCTCGCCGCAGAACGTCGGCTGGAAGACGTAGGTCTCGATGCCGGCCTTGTGCACGACGAAGATGTCCTGGTGCGGAACCACGTTCACGCCGGCGCCGAACGGGGCGCCGCAGGGGAACGCGGCCGAGGCCCACAACGACGCGCACGCGAGGGTGCCGAGGGCGAGGAGCTTCTTCACGATGCACCTCCGTACACGCAGCGGAACCCGACGTTCGGCGCCCACGACTGCGGCAGCTCCGCCTTCCGACACGTCGAGCGAAGCGAGTCGGCGCCGGACACCCAGCAGCCGCCGCGCATCACCCTGAGCGTCCCCTTCTCGGGACCCTTCGGGTTCGTCTTCGGCGAGTGCGCGTAGAACGTCGCGTCGTACCAGTCCGCCGTCCACTCCCAGACGTTGCCGGCCATGTCCATCGCGCCGTAGGGACTCGCGCCGTCGGGGCGCATGCCGACGCGATCGGTGTCGCCGACACAGTCCGCGAAGTTCGCCTTGCTGCAGTCGGGCGGGCTCTCACCCCACGGGTACATGCGCGGCACGCGGGACCGACGCGCGCTCCCACTCCGCCTCGGTCGGCAGA
>JBKJQC010000442.1:0-2823 GCA_046593995.1 Polyangiales bacterium | reverse complement strand
GTACGGCGCGATGTACCCGGACAAGGCCCCCGCCGAGAACCCGGCGCTCCTCTCCGACGACATGGGCCGCGGGTTCGCCCTCGCGGACACCGTCCTCTTCGAGGCGCTCGAGCGCTCCGTTCTCCGTCCGCAGCCCGGTGCGTACGAGGCGAAGGAAGCTCGTCCGGACGCAACCAAGGTGTTCGAGGTCGCTGACTTCGATCGGGGTGGCGCGAAGGCCTTCAAGGTCGGCGTCCTCGACGGTCGCTATGTCGACGCGGTCTACAACAACGACATCGGCGGATCGTTCGGGTACCTGAACTACGTCGAGCGCATGGGCACCGACAACGAGAAGTGGATCGCCTGGGCGGCCCTCTCCGCGATGTGGTCCCCCGTCCACAACTTCTCCCGTGACACGTACCTCGACGGTCGCAACGAGCTCCTCAACTTCCGCAGCGTCATGCCGAAGGCGTACGACCGCCTGATGGGCACGATGCTCTCGGAAGACTGGGACCTCTACGCCCCGTGGGTCGACACGTCGAAGAAGGACGCGTTGGGCTTCACCCCGGTCAACTACCCCGCGCTCTGGGAAGAGACGGTCACGCGTCCCACCGGCAGCACGGTGTTCACGGTCGACCCGCTCCAGGGTTACGCCATCCAGATGCCGTCCATCATCTACGCGCTCTTGCTCGGCACGGAAGACGGCAGCATGGGCCTCACCAACAAGATGCGCGTCTGGGTCGAAGGCGGCCCCGACGCCCTCAGCATCTCCGAGAGCGACAAGGCGATCGTCTACGAGCCCGAGAGCGGTATCGTCTGGGCGGCTCGCAAGTACGGCGCGGACGGTGCAAGCGATGCCGGCATCGGAAGCCGCGTCGTCCGACACGCGAACATGCTCCTCACCGAGGCGTACTGCGTCGAGACCAACACCGACGGCACGCCGAAGTACACCGCGAACAAGCGTCCGGTGTGGGCTGCGTGCGAAGTCGGCGAGGCGGTCGAGCCGGGCAAGATCCGCAACCTCGACAAGTTGAAGAACTTCCGACGCTACGTCGGTCTCCTCAACGTCACCCGCGACGCGATGTGGTCGTTCGGGTTCGGCCGCGGTCCGCTCTGATCTGATCGGCACCGACACGCGCTGACACGCGCTGACACCATCGACGCCTCCGAGAGCAATCTCGGGGGCGTCGGTCTTTTTGTCTCCGACATTCGAACTCGTGTGGCCGCGTCGCGATGCCTCGGCCGAGGCGCGCATCGGTTCAGGCAGAATGGTCGCGCGCCCGATCGCCTCCTTCTCGTGCGCCGCGGCGCTTCTCGGCGGCGCGCTGTTGCTTGGTTGTGGTCCGGACGAGGCGGGCGAGACCCCGCTCGCAACGGTCCCCGTCGCGTCTCCCGACGGGGGCACGACGCTCACGACCGGCGGCGACGCCGGCGCGACGTTCGACGTCGCCGGGCAGGAGAGCGCGAGCTGGGAGTGTCGGGTGGCGGTCGCCGACGGCAGCAGCTGCGAGTGCGTCGAGCTCGGTGCGAAGCCGACCTCGCTCTATCTCGTGCTCGATCGCTCGAGCTCGATGGGAGAGACCATCGACGGGAGCACGCGGACGCGCTGGAACCTCACGCGGACCGCGCTCCTCGATCCCACCGTCGGCGTGCTGCGAAAGCTCGGCGGACGGATCGCGATCGGCGCGTCGGTCTTCCCGCGCGGCGACGGCGAGGACGCGTGCAACCCCGGGTTCGAGGCGTTCTCCCTCGCGCGCGGCACGCCCGCCGTCTACGACGCGCTCGCCGCGCGGCTCGCGGTGTTGGCTCCCAAAGGCGTCACCCCCACGGCAGCGTCTCTCCGCGACGTGACGCCGAAGATCCTCGCGCTGCCGCAGCCGGCGGCGGTGATCCTCGCGACCGACGGCGCGCCGAACTGCGGTACCGCGAGCTGCAGCGCGGATCGCTGTGGCTACACCATCGAACGCGCGATGCTCGGCGCGATCACCTGCGACGGCAGCACGAACTGCTGCGATCCGGGCGTCACCGACAAGGGCATCGGCTGGCGCGCGTGCCTCGACACCGACTCGGCGGCGTCCGCCGTTCGCGCGCTCGCCGACGCCGGGGTCCGGGTGTTCGTCCTCGGGATCGGGACCGAGCGGTACGCGGCCGAGCTCGACACCCTCGCGGTCGCGGCGGACACGGCGAAGACCGGTGACGGCCCGAAGTACTACGCGCCGAGGAAGCTCACCGTCGACGGCCTCGCCGAGGCGCTGTCGACGATCGCCGGCAAGGCGTTCGAGTCGTGCACGGTCGATCTCGAGAAGGCGCCCGCCGATCCGACTCGCACGAATGTGCTCGTCGACGGCGTGGTCGTGCCGCAGGACTCGAGCGACGGCTGGCAGTGGTCGAGCGACGACCGCATCACGCTGATGGGCGCCACGTGCGATCGCGTCCTGCGCGGCGAGGTCGGCCGGGTGCAGGTCGTGAGCGGCTGCCGCACGGTCACGAAGTGAGTCTAGGGTCTAGGGTCTAGGGTCTAGGGTCTAGGGTCCGAGACGCGAACGCAGATCGGATTGAACACGGAGGCACGAAGGCACGGAGGTACGAGAAGTCTGCCGATCGCGGCCGCGCCCTCACTTCGCTCGTCGACACGACCAGGTCGTCGACCCCGACTTCAGAGAAACAAACAGGGAGACGGGGAGACGGGAGGAAAAAAGAGTGCTGCCGCGCGCACGCGATTGCGTGGTCGCAGCCACTGCGGCCACCGCGAATCAGAGACGATCGGCAGACCGCTCGGAGCTCCCTCACGGCTCCCCGGCTCACCGTCTCCCTGTTTGTTCTCGGTGGCGCAATCGCGGCGAG
>JBKJQC010000385.1:0-8335 GCA_046593995.1 Polyangiales bacterium | reverse complement strand
CACGGCCTGTCTACCCTGAGGGACACGATTAGCCTGAGGGACACGAGCGGCGGGGGTGACTCGGTGCGTAGCGGGCGGCAGCATTTTCTCGAACCTCCGTGCCTCCGTGCCTCCGTGGTTCTCTCGCTCTCGCTCCCGTCCGGAGCCGGCGGACCATCTCGCAATGCGATGGCCCCTTCGCGGCCCGGACGGCGCGCTCTCACGCCGGCCGTCCCGAGCGTCTCGGAAACGTTACCGAGATGTTCACGCGCAACCTCGACTTCCGGTATGTTCCGACGGCGGCGCTTGTGCCGACCCCCCGCTTCGTACGTCGTGCCTCCGCGCGACGACGTGCCGCCGATGCTCAGGCAGCGCACGTCAGAAGGGAGTCCTCTCGTGTTTCGTCGTCTCCTCCGCACTCGCATGCGCGCGACTGGGATCGCATCCAGCGTCCTCGCGACCGTTCTCGGGTTGCTGCTCGTCGCGAGCCCCGCGGTCGCCGGTGAGAAAGAAGAAGCGAGGCGACACTTCAAGGCCGGCATGGAGGCGATCGCCAACGGCCAGTACGAGAAGGGCATCGCCGAGCTGAAGGCCGCGTACGAGATCGTTCCTCACCCGAACGTCCTCTACAACATCGCGCGCGCATACGCAGAATCCGGCGACCTCGAGAGCGCCGTCGGTGCGTACCGGAAGTACCTCGCGGAGAACCCGCCCGACAAAGACGAAGTCGAAGCGGTCGTGCGCTCGCTCGAAGCTCGCCTCGCGAAGTCGAAGGCCGCAGCGGCTGCTGCAGCCGCGGCCGCGGGTGGCGGCGGTACGGCGGGAACGCCGGTCGGTCCGGTCGGTCCCGAGGGGGGCACCGCGGGCGGTACGTCGTCGGGCACCAACACGACGGGCGCCGGCGGTCCGAACAAGGCCGGCGGCGGCGGCGGCGTCGCTTCGGGCGCGGGCGACATCGGCAAGGCGAAGGAAGAGAACGTCTACGACACGAAGGTCGTCACCGCGTCGAAGGGCGAGCAGAGCCCCCTCGACTCGCCGTCGTCGACGTACATCATCACCGAGCAGGACATCCGCCTCTCCGGCATCGTCGGCATCGCCGAGCTCCTGCAGCGCGTGCCCGGCATC
Source organism: Polyangiales bacterium (assembly GCA_046593995.1). GTDB lineage: Bacteria > Myxococcota_A > Polyangia > Polyangiales > JADJMO01 > JALHOE01. Next base: position 7,231 of record JBKJQC010000385.1, on the reverse strand, counting down.
GACAGCTCGCAGATCACCGCCGGCGATCACAACCTCTCGATCCGCGGCTTCAACGGCCGCCTCTCGAACAAGCTCCTCGTCCTCGTCAACGGCCGAAGCGTCTATCTCGACTTCCTCGGCACCACGATGTGGGACGCCTTGACGATCAACGTCGAGGACATCGAGCGCATCGAGATCGTGCGCGGCCCGGGCTCCGCACTGTACGGCGCAGACGCCTTCACCGGCGTCGTCAACATCATCATGAAGGAGCCCGGCGAGGGTAAGAGCGGCGCCTCGTACGGCATCGGCACCCAGCCCGGCGCGCCGCTCTCGTATCACCGTGGTGCGCTCTGGGCGACGGGCAAGACCGGCGGCTGGAACTACCGAATCAGCACCGGCTACGAGCAGAACCCGCGTTGGTCCCGCGAGACCGCGCCGGGCCGCGTCGACATCAGTCACTTCAGCCAGAACGCGAACCTCGGCGACCAGCACGTGCAGGCCGACGCGCGCCTCACGCGGCGCATCGGCAAGGACACGCTGTTCGGGATCGGCGGCGGCTACAGCCGCGTCTATCGAAACTTCTACGGCATCGGCGCGCTCGCCGACACCGCGACGTCGCTCGCCATCGGTGACGTCACGACGTTCCTCAACACCAAGCACTTCAACGCGCGCGCGTTCCTCTACGTCATCGACGCGATCGCCGGACAGAGCACGTACTACCAAGGCGATCCGAGCTACCGCGCCCCGGCGCGCTCGGTCGTCGGCGACGTCGAGCTCCAGTACGCGAACGACTTCAAGACCGGTCCGCTGCACCACGATCTCCGCGTCGGTATCGGCTACCGCTACAAGGACATCGCCTGGACGTACCTCGACAAGAACTTCCGAGTCGAGCACCACCGGAACGCGTACCTGCAGGACGCGATCAAGATCGGCGAGAAGTTCACCGTCCTCGGCTCGATCCGCGCCGACTACGTGCCCTACCTCGAGAAGATCATCCCGTCGCCGCGAGGCTCGGTCATCTACAAGCGGACGGCGGGTGACGCCTTCCGCTTCACGATCAGCTCCGCATTCCGCAAGCCGACGTTCCTCGAGAGCTACCTCGACTTCCCGGTCACCACGCCGAACTCCGGCGCGGAGGTGCTCTCGCAGGGCGCGAAGCAGGACGATCCGTCCTACCGCACGCAGCACGAGAAGATCCTCGCGCTCGAAGCCGGCTACCAGAACCAGATCAGCGACTACTTCTCCGTCGAAGTGAACGCCTACTACAACCGTGTCACCGACCTGATCGTGCTCTCGCAGCTCCGCGCGCAGACGCCGACCACGTACGCACGCGGCGCCGGCGGGTACAACGAGGCGACCGCGCGTCACACGGCGGCGTACTCGGGCTTCACCAACGACTGCCAGATCTTCCACTCCTACGGCGGTGAGGTCGGCCTCCGTACCTTCCCCATCACCGGTCTCGACGTGTACGGCTCCTACGCCGCGAACCGCGTCCAACAGGTCGCGCCCGCGGGCTGCTCTGCCACCGTGCAGGACCAGCGCACGAGCAATCACAAGGTCATCGCCGGCGTGCAGTATCGAACGAAGTTCGGCCTCGACGCCGAGCTCGACGTCTGGTTCCAGAGCAAGCAGATCTGGGCCGAGCAGCGCGTCAACGTCGCCACGCGCGAGATCGACTACCAGCAGTTCCGCCTCGACAGCTTCCCGCTGCTGAACGGACGCGTCGGCTATCGCTTCAAGTTCGAGCCGATCGACGTCGGCGTGACGGTCTCGAATCTGTTGAACACCGGGATCCGCGAACATCCGTTCGGGCAGGTCCTCGGCCGCCGCATCATGTTGATGGTGAGTTACCGGTTCTAAGGGAGGCTGACTCGTGAACCCCCGTATCCTCAAGACTCAGGCCGGATCCCTCGCGCTCGCGCTCCTCGCTGCCACGGTCTCCGTGGGGAGCTTCGGGTGCGAGCAGAACATCCCCATCGACAACGCCGACGAGAACCCGGCGGCCCCGCGCGCGCTCGGAATCATGCGCGGCGTCGTGACCTACTTCGGTCCGCCTCCGTGCATCCGCAACGGGCAGATCGAAGGCTCCATCGTGCTGCTGCTGTTCGCGGCGGACAACCCGCCGCCTCCGGACGGTCTCGCCAGCACCGCGCTGAACTTTGCGACGGTCCCCGGCGAACGCGTGTTCTACAACTACCCGCGTCCGACCGAAGGGCCCGGCTCGACGAAGCTCCCGAACCAGTCGCTCTGTCCGGCGATCGACGCGCCGCCGATCCGCGCCTCGGCCGAGTGGTCGATGCAGCAGCTCCGCGCCGGCCGGTATCAGGTCCGGAGCTTCTACAGCCGGCAGAACCGCTGGAACCCGCTCTTCAACTTCGCGAACCTCGCGCTCGCGGGCGACGTCGTCGGCGGCTCGTTCGTCGATCCCCGCGCGCCACTCCTGCGCTACGCGGCGATCGAGGTCGGCGTCCCGCTGGCCCCCATCGCGGGCTGCGCCGCGTTGGCCGGTACGCCGCGCGACAACGACGAGTGCAAGACGAACCGCAACGATGTCGCCGCGGGCAAGCTCGTGATCCCGCCGCTCGGGTTCCTCCGCGAGGGCATCGGCGTCGAGCTCCTCTCGCCGCTGCGGAGCAATCGTCCGTTCTTCCACCTCGACTACGAGAAGTCGGTCTCGTTCGGCGTCAAACAGGCGGAGATCGAGGCTGCGAAGGACTTCCGCGGCACTTCCACGGGACCGGAGGATCAGGCGGCGTATTTGTCGCAGCGCCAGCCGATCCTCGGCGCCGAGAACGCGGCGCTCGGGATGATCACGTTCCCGCAGGATCACGTCTCGACCTCGCAGACCAACCCGCTCTGCATCGGCAACAAGACCCCGGAGTGCGACGCCTTCCAGTTCGCGCAGGGGAGCTTCCCCCAGATCCGCTTCAAGTACGGGTTCCCGGGGAACGTCGAGAAGGGGGACGTCTCGGGGAAGCCGGACTACAACCTCGCGAAGAACGCGAAGCCCTCGAACCCGTTCTTCGCCGATCGCGTGCGCCCGTACTACGGCATCGATCCGTGGGAGTTCGCCTCGGGGAACGGCTCGGATCCGGGCCTCGCGAACACCGGCGGGTTCGTCCTCAGCCGCGTGTTCAACGCCGCGGGTCAGCCGGAGATCCTGCGCGACAACGAGACGCTCGAGTCGCTCGCCCAGATCGCCGAGCTCTATCCGAGCGTCGTCCTCTCGAAGCTGGTCGACGACGGCGAGGGGAACATCGCGATGCCCCCGCGCTCGCAGACCGACCCCATCGTCGTCATCCAGACGATCACCCTTCGTGACTGGCCCGGCCTCGACCGCGGCTCGATGAAGGCCTCGTCGCAAGGCGCGGTCGTCGGCGGCGGTCTCACCAACGCGGCGAACGATCCCGACCCCACCCATCCGCTCTACTCGCGCACGGGGGTCGAGCCGCACGCTGGCTTCACCGCCCTCGTTCGTCCCTCGGCGGTCTGCATCCACGCACCGAGCGGCGATCTCCGCGGAACGCTGGTGACTCCGGTGCGCCTCGATCCCAACCCGTCGAACGAAGGTGCGATCCTCGTCTCGCGTGAGAAGATCCTCGTCCTGCGCGCGAACCGCGTGAAGGATCTGCAGTTCGGTTGCCTGCCGCCCGGGTACTACTCGGTCAACGTCGTGTACCCGACCGGTCAAGCGTGGAGCTTCCCCAACCTCAGCGGACACTGCTCGTACACGGCGAAGTTCCAGCCGAACGAGGAGTGCGCGACGCCGAGCTACGCCGCGGGCCTCAACCCGAACCCGCTCTTCGACAAGCGCCCGCTCCTGCAGTCGCAGATGCTCTTCCAGACCGACGACACCGGTGCACTGAAGCTCGACCCGGTCACGAAGAAGACGCTGCCGCAGGTCGTCCACATCCAGCCGTCGCCTCGCTGCGGCTCGATGAAGATCGAGAACGAAGCGACCTGCGCGACCGACGACGAGTGCGCGAACAAGGGCGCGTTCACCATCTGGAAGCAGACACCGAGCAACCCGCAGGGCATCTGCATCGCCAACCCCGAGGGCCTGAAGCGCTGCGATCTCAACGGCGACGGGAAGATCAGCAAGGTGCCGGTCTGGGTGAACAACCCGATCAACGAGGACGTCTCGCTCGACAAGGACGGCCTCATCTCGTCGTTCTCGGGCAACGGCGTCCTCGACAAAGACGAGGACTCCGCGTTGAACCCCGGACGCCTCGACCTGAAGGTGCCGAACGTCTGCTCGCTGCCGTTCACGAAGTTCGTGTCGATCCCTGCCGACAAGCTCACCAAGTGAGCTGATCCCGCGAAGTCGAACGAGCCGGGCGCCTCGCGAGAGGTGGCCCGGCTTTTTCGTGGCGGCTCTTTTCGGGCGCGCAGACCCGCGTTCTCGACCGCCGAGCGGCGCGGGTTCGCTATCCTCGGGCTCCCGTGACGCAGGCCCCCATCTTTCGCTTCAACGAGCAGCGCGAAGAGCTCGTTCGCGCCGTCGTCGATCGGGTCGTCTCCGAGGCGAAGGATCCGATCTTCCTCCTCAACGACGCCGCCTATCACGAGATCCGCCGCCTCGAGACGAGCGGGCGCGGGAACGCTGACGAGGTCGCGCGCTGGCGGAAGCTCGCACGCATGCTCGGAGGGCTCTCCGACGCCGGGGACAAGACACGGGCGACCGAGCTCCTGCGCGACGTCGCCACCGAGCACGCGCGCGACGTGAACGGGAACTTCGACCGCCGCGTGTACACCTTCGCGAGCCGCGTGCTCCCGGCCGGCATGTCGGTGTTCCTCCGGCCGAACGTGCTCGCCGAGCGGAACCCGTTCGAAATCGTGCGCGGCGACGCGATGGCCGATCGCATCGTCACCTCCGGGCCGATCGCGAAGATCCGCCGCCTCGCCGAGATCGGCACGCTGGTCTACGTCCCGACGCACCTCTCGAACCTCGACTCGCCGGTGTTCGCCTACGCGCTCACGTCCTCCGGGCTCCCCCCGGTGACCTACGGCGCCGGGAAGAACCTCTTCACGAACCCCGTGCTCTCGTTCTTCATGCGCAACCTCGGCGCGTATCGCGTCGATCGTCGCCTCCGCCACGAGCTCTACAAGCTCGTCCTCAAGGCGTACTCGTGCCTGCTCATCGAGCGCGGGTTCCACTCGCTCTTCTTCCCGGGCGGCACGCGCTCACGAAACGGCGGTGTCGAGCGCAAGCTCAAGCTCGGTCTCGCCGGCACGGGGCTCGAGGCCTACGAGCGGACCACGTTGAACGGCAGACCGCGCAAGGTGTTCTTCGTCCCGGCGACGATCAACTACATGCTCACGCTCGAAGCGGAGACGTTGATCGACGACTACCTCTCGGAGAGCGGCCGCGCGCGCTACATCATCGAGGACGACGAGAGCACGCGCCTCGATCGCATGAGCAAGCTCGTGCGCAAGCTCGCCCAGATGGACGAGAGCTGCGCCGTTCGCTTCGGTACGCCGATCGATCCCTTCGGCAACGAAGTCGACGAGAACGGCGACTCGCACGATCGGCGCGGGCGCGCCGTCGATCCGAAGACCTACCTCGAGGACCGCGGGAAGCTTACGCTCGATCCGGCGCGCGACGCCCAGTACACGCGTGAGCTCGGCGAAGAGGTGATGCGGCAGTACCTGCGCGACACCATCGCGATGCCGACGCACGTGGTCGCGACCGCGGCGTTCGCGCGGCTCCGTCATCGATCGAACGGCGCCGATCTCTTCACGCTGGTCCGCCGCCGCGACGAGGTGATCGTCCCCTGGCACGAGTTCGTCGAGGAGATCGAGCGCGTGCAGAAGAAGCTCGTCGAGCTCGAGCAACGCAACGCGATCGTGCTCTCGGCGTCCGTGCGCGGGGCGACGCCCACCGAGCTCCTGCGCGACGCCGAGCGCGCGATGAACGGCTATCACACGAACGCCGTCTTGCGCAGCCGCGAGCAGGGCGTCGCGATCCTCGATCCGAAGGTGCTCCTCTACTACCAGAACCGCCTCGCAGCGCACGGCGTGGCGTGGCAGGGAGGGATCGGTCGATGAGCGCCGGAACGGGAGCTGCGAACGGCAACGGCAACGGCGGTCAGGCGCACCGACCGAAGCTGTCCGTGATCGGCGGCGGAGCGTGGGGGATCGCGCTCGCCACCGCGGCGTCGGCCGCCGGGACCGAGGTGCTCTTGCACACGCGCCGTCCCATGGACGGTCTCTCCGCGCGCGTGCAGCTCACGACTTCGTACGAAGACGTGGCGAAGCACGCGCGCACCATCCTGCTCGCCGTCCCGAGCTCCCACGTCCGCGACGTCGCGCGCGGCATCGGCGATCACGTCGATGGTCACCACGTGCTGGTGCACGGCGTCCGCGGCCTCGTGTCGCGCCCCTCGCGCGATCCCGCACACGAGGGGGACGAGCTCGCCACGATCTCGATGGTGCTGCGCGACGAGACGCCGGCCCGGCGCTTCGGCGCCATCGGGGGGCCGGTGCTCACCGAGGAGCTCGCGGCGGGGCTCCCCTGCGTGATGGTCGTCGCATCGCACTATCCCGAAGTGCGCGAGGCGATCCGCGAGACGCTCGGCGCGTCGACGCTCCGCATCTACACCACCGACGATCTCATCGGCCTCGAGTGGGCGTCGGCGCTCACCAGCATCCTCGCGGTCGCCATCGGCTACGCACGCGGCGCTGGGATCGGCGCCGGTCTGATGTCGGCCTTCACCATCCGCGGCGTGCACGAGTCGGCCCGCGTCGCGATCGCCGCCGGCGCGCACGAGCGCACGTTCCTCGGCCTCGGCGGCTTCGGCGATCTGCTCGCGGGGATGAACCAGGGGGGACGCCCCGAGGTCCGCCTCGGCGAGGCGCTCGCGAAGGGGCAGACGATCGACGCGGCCGTCGCCGCGATCGGCCAGCGCATCGAGGCCATCGAGCTCGCGCCGCGAGTCGCCGACTTCGCCACGCGCGAGAGGGTGGCCGCACCGATCCTGACCGCGGTCGCACAAGGAATCCTCGCGCGTCGTCCGCTCGAGGACGTCGTGCAGCGGCTGATGACCGCGCCCATGACCGGTCCCGCATGACGCCCGAGCAGGCGATCTCCGAGATCGAGTCGCTGAAGCCGAGGCCTGTCTACGTGGTGATCGGCGAGGAGCGAATCTTCGCCGACCGCGTCGTCGCGGCTGCGCGGAAGCACGTCGTCGAACCGGCGTTGGCGGGCTTCAACGTCGACGTGTTCGAGGCGGGCGAGGCCCCGATCGGCCGC
>JBKJQC010000192.1:0-7039 GCA_046593995.1 Polyangiales bacterium | reverse complement strand
AGTTCCGGACGACATAGTACAGGTCGTAGGCGTCCTTGTTCTCGCCGCGGCTGTCGAACGCGAGGGCCTTCAGCACCACGTACGCGCCGGCGTCGCACACCCAGATGTCTCGCGTCGCCTTCTCGCCGAAGAGGGTCGTTCCCTGGAGGGTCACCTGCCTGCGATCGCGGAACGCGCAGCGCAGCCCCGGGGCAATGATCGCGGCGAAATCAGGCTCGAGATCGCGGAGCGTGCCGGCCCTGTCTCCTGCGTGCGTCGGCTGGACGAGGAAATCGATGGTCACACGATCCGCATTCGAGATGGCCCAGCGCTGGCGGGTTGGGTTCCCAGCGTCGTTCTTGTCCATCTCGAAACCGGCATCGCGCAGGCGCTCGGTGAGTTGCCGGTAGCGGCCCTCGTTCAGCAACGCGACCTGAAGTCCGACGTCGAGATCCATGGTCCCGACGTGCGGGTCCACGTCCTCGCCGAGGAGCTCTTGGTCGATGATCAGCGACGGCACCAAACCGCCGACGATCAGCAGGTCGTCCATCATGTCGCCGAGCTTCGTGGCGACGTAGAGGCACATCGCGCGGACGAGCTCGAGCTGCTCGCTCTTGTAGTCCGACGCGCGCTTGGGCTTGTCAGCCATTGTCCGTCCAGGTGAGCAGCTGGCCTCGCAGCCGTTCGGCAGCCTCGGACGCGCGCTCGGGATGGGCCCCGAGATCGACGTACGCCTGTACTGGATGAACGCAGCGCACGCCGTCGCGGGCCGCGGCTCCGTGGAACACGCCAGCATCATTCGGAATCAGGAGCCAGAGGTTCGCACCGCGCGCGTCCTCGCGGAAGCCGAGCTTCTCGCGCAACTGCTTCGAGGGGGACTCGGCGAGGAAGAAGCTGGCGATGCGAAACGCCGCGAAGTGCGTCATCTGCCAGGCCGCCGCGAGGCCGGTCGCTGCGTGCTCGACCGAAGCCTCCGCGAGCGTGTCGCCGACGAAGCGGGCGAGCGCGTCGCCCGAGCGCGCGGCGACATGCCCCTGGAAGAGCAGATGCTTGTCGAATCGGTACTCGTCCCGCCAGGCGTCGAGCAGCAGCTGCGGGTCCTTCACACGCAGCGCCCCACTTGCTTCACGTACGACGTAGCTCTCGCCCTCGAGGCGAGACGCGATGCGGCTGACGAAGCCGTCGGTCATGTCCGTCGCGCGAGCGATCGCGCGCTGCGTGAGGGCGCGCCCCTGGTTCGCGAGTAGCCACCGCACGACGCGCGCGCTCTTGGGCGCGAAGATGCTCGCCGGGCGGCCCGGCCCGCGGAAGCGGTTCGGCCGGCCATCGACGATGATCCGGATGCCCGGCGCGACGACGTGCGCATTGCCGCTGAGGTCGAGCCACGAGATCTTCGCGCCCTCGCAGACCCGACGGCCCGCCTCGGTCATGAAGGGCACGGCGAGCAGCGGCACGACGTTTCGGCGCCGACGACGGGCCGGCGCTGCGATCTGTGCAGCATGGGCCGTCAGGGCGCCCGGCGACGCGGCCCCGAGCACTTCGACGGCGAAGGCCCGCCCGGCCGCGTTCACGACCAGGTCGGACTCGGTCCCAGCCTGGACCTCTACCTCCGCTTCGGGTACGTCCAGGAGGCTCGCCAGCGCCGCGGGGATCGCCGCAACAAGCTGCTTTTCCGTGGGCCGGATGGCCATGTTTTACTAAATAGCACCGGTTCACCACAGAGTAAAACTCTGCCATTTTAGTGAACTCCGCGGGCCGGCGCGTCGCGACTTCACTCCAATGCGTCAGGTGTACGGCTCCGGTGAACTCGTGAAAATGCATCGCGACGACGGCGGCATCGATGTCGCCGACACAGCTCCCGGAGCACGCGTCGACGCTGGACCAGCGTCTTGCCGGCGCTTTCGATCGCGAGAGCGTCTAGAACGCGAACGTCATCGCGAACTGCGGTCGAGGACCTCCTGCGCGGGACGTCGTCGTCGACCCCGCCACCAACGCCTCGGTTCCTGATCCCCCGACGCCCACGCGGCGCACCCGTCGAGGCTACACTCTCTGCGTGCGCCACCACCCCGCGACGTGGTGGCTTCTCTGCGCGCTGGCCGCTGCGTGCGGCATCGTTTCGCTCTCCGGCAGCACCTTCGACGTGGTCCTCGTCGGCGCGTCCGCAGAGGTCCCCGGCTACGAGCACGAGGGGCGCGGGATCCTCGCCGTCGCGGGATGGGGTGGGCCTGACGCCGGCTATCGCGTGTGCCCGGATGGAGTCTTCTTCTGCGCGACGCAGGTCGGCCCCGACTTCGCGCTCTACGACGACGGCCATGTCATCTTCCGTGGTGGCGGTCCCGATCGCACCGACATGCTCGAAGCGCGCATCTCGCCCGCGCGCGCGCTCGCTCTCGTCCGCGAGCTGATGGACGCGGGCTTCGGGCGCCTGCCGCACCTCGACGAGGTCCGCTCCGCGAGCGATGAAGCAGGTGCGAGCATCCTCCTCCGCGACGGCCTGGCACGAGGCGACGGTCTACGGGATCATGCGTGACGGCACGTCGAGCGGCGGTGACGGTCGTCTCGCACGGTCGGCGTTCCTCATCGCGCTCCGCCGTCTCGAGCAGACCACGGTTGCGCGTCGGGCACCTCGAACTCGCCGCAGGAGGTGCAACTCGGGTTCGCCCTCGCCTCCCTCTACCCTCACGACGACCAGACCCCGGTCGTCGAGTGGCCGTCGATCGTCCCGCTTCCGAATATCGTCAGGAAGCACGGCACGTACTCTCAGATCTACGACCTGAACGCAGCGGGGCCCGTGATCGCGCTCTGGGTCGCTATGCAGCCTCGCCGTCCCGCCGTCGTGCTCGGCGGTCAGCGCTGGTTCTTCGGCCCCTCCCAGCCGGTAATTCCCGGCGCTAGGTACGTCGAGCGAGTCTCTGATGCGATCCGCGATCGACAGTACGCAGCGGAGTCCGCGCTCCGCTGACTCACCGGCAGCAGCGGAAGCCCGTCTCCGTGCCGTGATAGACCTCGTCGTGGCCCGCGTTGGTCGCGCGGCAGGTGCTCTTGCCCGGGAGCCACCACGAGCCCTTGAGGAGGGTCGCCTTCCCGCCGGTGCCCGGATCGTGGGTGACCCACTCCTCGAGGTTGCCGGCGAGATCGCGGACGCCGAACGCGCTCGTGCACTTCGGGTGCTCGCCCGTCGCGCTGCGGAGATCCTTGAGACCGGCGCCCGGCTTGCCGAGCTCGAAGTGATCGATGTTGCAGGCGTTCGAGTCGCGGACGAAGCCGTAGGGGTACGGGCGCATGTCCTCCCCCTCGCAGGCGAACTGCCACTCGGACTGCGTGCAGAGCCGCGCGCCGCGCGCGGAGCAGGCGTTCTTCGCCTCGCCGTAGGTGACGTTGTTCGACGGGCGCGGATCGGGCGCGAGCCCTTCGAGTCGCTGCTCGTCCTCGTCGATGCAGTAGGTCATCGCGCGGCGCGGGGCGCGGCAGACGGCGGGCGACGCGTACTCCGCGCAGCGGAACTCGTGGTACTTCCCGGGCGGATCGAGCCAGCGTAGGCAACGTTGCTCGACGTCGGGGCAGTAGTCGCCCGCGACGCGGATCATCCCCGCGGGGCACTCGGTCCCGCCGGAGAGCGGATCGTCGGAGCCGTTCGCCTGCAGACCCGCGGCCCCCTCGAGCAAGCTCGCCATCGTGGATCGCGGGAGCGGCGTCGCGTCTTCGGGCGCGTGCGGCGCGCACGTCGAGACGAGCGCCCCGAGGAGGGCGACGGCTGCGACGGCGAGGCGAGAGGGGGACGGCATGGTTCGCGATGGGACCGACCTGGGTCGATGGTCGTATCGAACCGCCGTCCCGGTGCGAAGCCGAAATCGCACCGACCTCGGCCGTAGGCTGGACGGGACGGATTTCTCCACCACGCGCGAGCCCGCCGCGTCGCACCGCGTCAGCTCAGGCCCACTGGATCCGATAGGCGAGGCTCGTGGACGACATCATCGACTTCACCTCGTGCACGTACGCGCGGCGGCAGAAGAACTCGACGACGCCCTGCAGCACACCCCGCATCGCGATCTGGCAGTAGCGGATGCGCGCGCACGGCCAGCTGACGATCTCGACGCGCGCCTCTTTCGGCCCGAGCTTGTAGACCGCGACCGCGCCGCCGACCCAGATGCGATCCCACAGCTTCTGCAGCTGCGCGAGGATCGTCCACGGCGTGACGCCCATCCCGGTGCCGAGCTTCACGACGGTGTCGATGACGGTGCCGTGAGCGCGCTTCGTCACCTCGGCGCCGATCTCCATCACGTCCTTCTCGGCGAGCCCGAGGCCGTCGCACGCTTCGTAGTGGCAGAGGGCGACCTCCGTCGGCAGCCAGACGCCGGCGACCGACTCGAGGACCGACGCGTGATGCTCACGCGGCAAGCGCGCGAGATAGTCGTCGAGGCGGCCGCGCTCACGCAGCGAGCGAAGAGAGCTCGTCAACCAGGTGCTCCGGAAGCGCGCCGCCGGCGGCACGAGGTGTTTCGGCACCGCGAGGGGGATGATCGCTTCCTCGCCTGCACGCCCTACGCGCATGAACAGCATGAGCGGAGCGCGTTCCGTGACGTAGCGCAACCTCGTCCTTCCGAACGAGCCACACGCTCACTCACGAGAGGACGCCTCAGGAAGACGGCGCGTCCTTGCAGCACCGGACGCCGACCTGCGGTCCCTCGTAGGTCTCGCCGTGGCCGGTGGGGGCCGCTCGGCACGTACTGCGGCCGGGGAGCCACCACGCGCCTTTCATCGTCGAGCGATCCTTGGGATCGGTCGGCTCGTCGAGCGTCGCCCACTCCTCGACGTTGCCGCTCATGTCGCGAACGCCGAAGGGGCTCACGCACTTCGGGTGCGAGCCGGCGCGCTCGCGGAGATCGCGGAGCCCGGCGTTGGGCCGGCCGAGGTTCGGGCGATCGATGTTGCACGCCGTTGCGTCGCGGGTGAACCCGTAGGGGTACGGCCGCATCTCCTCGCCTTCGCAGGCGAACTGCCACTCGGACTCGAGGCACAGCCGTTTGCCTTGCGACTCGCAGACGCTCTTTGCAGAGGTCCACGATTGATGCACGGCCGGGAGCGCTGCGCCCTCGGGCGTGTGCTCGTCGCGGTCGACGCAGAAGCGCAGGGAGATGCGCTTCTTCGACGTGCAGACCGGTGCGCCGTACTGCGCGCAGCGGAAATTCTCGTAGGGCCCCGGTGGATCCATCCACTTCAGGCAGACGTGCTGGACATCGGGGCAATAGCCGCCTTCGACGAGGATCATCCCGTCGGAGCACGCCTTCGTCGAAGCGACCAACGGTCCCGAGCCGGGGCTCGATCCCGGCGTGTTGCCGGAGCCACCAGGGAACGTGCTCGCCGGTCCGGCGAGCGCCATCACCTGCAGCTGCTGCTTCGCTTCGGGATTCGGTGTCGATTCGCTGCCGGACGGCCGCGGAGAGCAGCCGGTCAGGAGCGCGAACGCACCGAGGGTCGGGGCGAGAGAACGAGCGCGATCCGAGGAAGATCGTGGAGAAGAGCGTGGAGAGGAAGATCGTCGAGAGGAAGATCGTGGAGGGAACACATCACACCTCACTGCGGCGCGAGCCGTAGTGAAGTATTAGTCATTCATCTCCAAACGCGCAAAATCGTAGCGCTTTCGCGTGCGCTTTCGAATGCTGCGCGTCGCTCCCCGTCCAACGAGTCCGCGCGTCACGGTCGAGCACGAGGCTCGCAGGCCGGTGACGAGCGGTCGGGTGACGAGCGATCTGGACGAGTGACCAGGACGAGCGCCGCAAACGAGGGGGAGCGAGCTCCCCCGTCGTTCAGGGCTTCGGAGTCCGGATCGCAGGCCGAATCACGAAGCCGACGGATCGGCAGGATCGACGGCCGGCGCGGCCTGCGCGCGCTTGCGAGCGGCGCGCCCTCCCTTACGGCCCGCTTCACGCGCGGCCTCCGGGGTCCACACGTGCGCGGTGCCGCGCTGATGCGCGCGACGACCGGCCTCGCTCGCCGTCTGCGAGTCGAAACGGTGCGCGGTTCCACGAGCGTGGGCGGCCTTTCCACCGGCGCTGGCGATTGCCTTGCGACGTTCCGCGTTCATGAGCGCGAACCCGGTGAGGCGGGCTCCCTTCTCCGATCCCGAGGGATCGGCGGCAGGCTGCGGTTGCGAGCTAGCGACTTCCGTCGCGACCTGGGTGTCGTTGTCGTGGGCCATCGTCGTGACTCGGCGTAAAGCAGCACGCGTGCCGGACTCTCGGACGAGACAAATGTGAGCGGCGTGCTCGTCTTCTCGGTTTCCCCCGCATGCGCCACGGCGCGGAGGATGGGGGCGCGGTCCGCCGGTGCACGCACTGGTGGAATCCGGTGCGCTATGGCTCGCCGCAACCGGAGGGCACGCGCGAAAGGCGCACGGCGCGACCCTGCGTACTTTCGACCGCAGGTCGTTGGGAGCCAGACCCTCGCACCCCGAGCGCCGCTGGTGCATCGAGAGAGGCAGATGCTCTCACGGTCGAACGAAGTCTATCTGATCGACGACGACGACGACCTTCGCTTCACCATCGCGCTCTCGCTGCGCGACGCGGGGCTCGATGTGAAGGAGTTCGCCTCTGCGGACGATGCGCTGCCCGCCGTGCTTTCGGCGCCGCCGGGCGCGATCTTCCTCGATTACCGCATCGAGGGGATGACGGCCGAGGAGTTCGTCGAGAAGCTGCGCGAGTCGAAGCAGCCGGCGCCGGTGGTGCTCCTCACGGGGACCCACAACATCGCGGACCTCGCCCAGCAGCTCGGTGTGTTCGACTGGCTCGGCAAGCCGTTCGACATCGACGACCTCGTCGCGCGCGCCAACAAGGCGATCGCGCACAATCGCTGAAGAGGTCTAGGGTCTAGGGTCTAGGGTCTAGGGTCTAGGGCCCGAGACGAGAGAGAGCTCGCGCGACGAAAGCGCGGCCGGCCTCTCGTTTCGTCGCTGACGCTCGGATTGAACACGGAGGCGCGGAGGCACGGAGGTCCGTGAAGTGCTGCCGCGCGCACCCAGCCGCGTCTCGCCGGCGATCGCATCGAGGAACGGACTCTGGAG
>JBKJQC010000115.1:0-10788 GCA_046593995.1 Polyangiales bacterium | reverse complement strand
CAAGCGCGGTTGGACGACGCTCTGCTCGGCGGGCGCGTGCTCGTCGGCCGCCTACTACAGGACCTTCTACCACGACACGGGCAGCCACGGCAGCACGGGCGAGAGCCTCCGCTTCGGCAAGTACGAGGGTGCGAACCCCTGCCGTTCGCGGTGCGGCGCGGGTTGCTACGCCGTCGGGACCAGCGCGTGGACGCTCGACTGCGGCGCGCACGATCGCTGTGAGCAGCTGCACGGCAGCGGCTGCGGCGACGAGTTCACCTCGGCGTCCGACGACTTCACCTTCGCGGGTAACTGCGGCTGCTGATCGGCCACACGATCGGGTCACACGCCGCGCGGGCCCTCGGGCTCGTCGCGGCGGTACTCTTTTTGGCGTGCGACGGAGACGAGCGCGCCGCACGCTCCACGGCGCCGATCGTCGCGGCGACCGGCCCCTCTGCCGACGACGCGGTGGTCGCGATCGTTCCGAGGATTGTGGCGTGCGGGGCGGAACCGGCAGCAGAGGCGGCCTGCACCGGGACGCTCATCGCGCCGCGAGTCGTCGTCACGGCGGCGCACTGCCTCGGCGACTCACCCGCCGCGGCGCTGGACGTGTGGGTCGGGAGGATCCTCGGCGAGGAGGGGGAGCTCATCCACGTCGTGTCCGGCGCTTCGCACCCCGAGGCGTTGCCCGACGTGTTCACTCACGACGTGGCGGTTTTGATTCTGGAGCGCGCACCCGAAAACCCCCGCGTCGCGACCCTTCCGAGCGCCGCCATCGATCCGCCGAGCGAGGCTCGCGTGGTGGGGTTCGGACGCGCGGCCGACGCCGCGATCGGGGGGCGTACGCGCTTCGAAGGTCACGTCCGCATCGCGGCGCGCGAGGCGTTCCAATGGAAGCTCGCGCCCTCGCCGTCCATGACCTGCCAGGGTGACTCCGGCGGCCCGCTGTTCGCGACGGTCGACGGCGTCGAGCTCCTGATCGGTGTGAACACGCACGGTGATCCGCGCTGCGAGGTCGAGGGCTTCGCCGCGCGGGTGGACGCCCATCTCGCGTTCATCGAGGAGCTCCGCGCGCGACCGCTGCCCTCGAGCTCGCGGGAGCCCTTCGATCCCGACGCCGATGCCTGCGCGCGAACGTGTGCCACGGACGATGACTGTCCGCGCGACACCACCTGCTTCGCGTCGAGCGAGGGCGCGCCGCGGCGCTGCGGATTTTCCGGGTTGCCAGCCGGTCGGTTCGGCGCCGCGTGCTCGGTTCAGACTCCCTGCGTCGGCGAGAGCAACTGCCTTGCGGTGCCGGTGCCCGCGGGGTGTCGCTGCTACGAGCCGTGCGGTGGGTTCGAGGAGGAGATCCCCGACGCCGGCACGCCGAGCAGGCCGGCCGTCGTGCGCGCCGGTGGCGGTGGCTGCGCGACCACGCCGCGTCCGGGTCGGGATCGAGGCGGGGCCCTCTGGTTCGCGATCCTGCTGACCGGGTGGGCCCGGAGACGGCGATGAGCGATCGCGGCCGGATGATCACCATCGCATCCGCAATCGCAGCGGCGCTCGCGATCGCCGGACTCCTGGTGATCATCGCGGCGCGCGACGAGCGGCCCCACCCCCGGCCGGTGGAGAGCGCGCCGCCGCCGGCGAGCACGACGGTCACTGTCAGCGTGACGCCGTCCGTCGCGCCGTCGTCCGCCCCTCCGACCGCGTCGACGTCCGCGCACAAGATCACGCTGCTGGTTGCGGGCGACGCCGGCGGGGAGACCGATCCCGAGGACGACGAGGGCTGGAAGCAATACAAGCCGGGCCAGCCGCTCCCCGGCGACTTTTTCGAGGACGACGGCGATCGCCCGGCGATCGCGCGCAAGCTCACCACGGTCGGCGACATCACGCTCGGCGTCACCAAGGACGCGAAGGTGACGGACGAAGCGAAGGTCATCTCGATCCTGCGCCGACTTGGCAGCGAAATCGACAAGCTCGATCGCGGTCGAACCGACGCGCCGCACAAGAGGCTGCCGGAATACACCAAGGTCTTTCGTCGCTATCGCGAGGAGCTTCGCCAGCACATGGACGGACAGTTCGTCTTGCGGGGGACCGGCTGGAACATGGGCTTCGAGGCGGGCCCCGGGGCCGAGGCCGAAGCGAAGGCCGAAGGGCGTGAGTGAGGTTCTGGGAGCGGCTCGCGTGGCTCAGCGCTTCGTCGCACGGAGCAGGCGCTGCTCGACGCACGGCATGGCGGTCGCTCGCCTCCTCGCCTCGTCGCTCGTGCACTGATCCGCGGCGACGGTGTCGTCGGTCTGCTGGTGGACGTCGATGCTGTACTGCACTCCGCTCGCAGTGCGCGTGAGCGTCCGCTTTCGAAAGGTCAGCTTGCACGGCGTGCCGCCGCCGATCGCGATGTGCAGGCTGAGCCCCTCCGGCCCACGCCCGACGGTCTTGGAGAGATCGTAGACGTCGTCGCAGCGGGACGGGGCTGAACACTCGTAATACGCAACGATCGGCTGACCGCCGAGCGTCTCGTCAGCGAGCCGGAAGTATCGATCGCCGTCGGCGATCGTGGCGGGGGTCTCGGGGCCGCTGCACCCAGCGCGGAGCGCGTACTCTGCGGTCTCGTAGTCACCCGCGAAGAGCTCGCGCGGCTCGGGCTCGCTGCTGCATGCCGTGGCCAGCACGAACGGAACCGCCCATCGCATGCGTGGCCAGACTATCATGTCGTGGTGCGTCTCGCTCTCATCGCCGCCGTGTGCGTCGTCGTCGCTTGTCGCTCTTCCGCGCCCGGGCCGCACCTCGCTCCGCTGAAGATCGAGCGACTCGAGCCGGACTTCGCCATCCCCAAGGGCGGACAGTTCATCCACATCCGCGGCGCCGGGTTCGACACGCGCAGCCCGGTGAAGGTGTTCTTCGGCGATCGTCCCGCCGAGAAGGCGGCGGTGCTCACCAAGGATCGCATCCAGGCCGTCACGCCTGCCGGCACCGACGGCGAGAGCGTCGTGCTCCGCGTCGAGTTCCCGGACGGCCGCAAGGCGGTGGCGCCCGAGAGGTTCCGCTTCGAGCTCCCGAAGGATCCGGGGCACTGAGCTCAGGACGCTCGTCGCGGAGCGTTTGTGACCGTGTACGCTCGGGCCGATGAGGCGACTCGTCGCGGCATCCTGCTGGGTCGCCGCATGTGCCGACGAGCGCGTCGCAGTCCCGGCTGACGATCCGGCGCGCGACGTCTCGGTGCAGCTCCGCAGCGTCGCGCGGCCGGAGCCGCCGGGACCGATCCAAGTTCGCTTCGGAGAGCCTTCAAGGCGCGACGCGCATCGCGCGCGACGTCCGCGTCGCGACCAAGGCACGCTTCGAAGAGCTGCGCCGCGTCGATCACGCGCTCGCGCGCATCGAGCTCCCCTATCGCATCACGCTCGGCCCCGGCCTCGCAGTGCGACGTCGACGCCGACTGCGTCGACGGCAACGCCTGCGATCTCGTCGCTCGCAAGTGCGTGATCGCGGCGACCTGCGAGAGCGACCACGCGGTGAAGAGCCCCGACGGCAGGGTCAAGGACTGCGCGCCGTTCCGCTGCGAAGCCGGCCGCTGCCTCGACACGTGCACCGACTCCGCTTCGTGCTCGACGGGCTTCGTCTGCGACACCGCGACGACGCGCTGCATGCTCTCGCCGCCGGTGGCAGAGGCGGACGGCGGCTGCTCGTTCTCGGCGTCGCGCTTCGGCGCTGGGCCGACCCTCTCGTGGGCGCTCGCGCTCCTCGCTGCCCTCTACGTCAGACGCCGGACTTCGGGCGGAAGCCGATCGCCGACCTGAGGATGTCGGCGGGCAGGTGGAGCTGTCCCGTGTCGTCGAAGTCCTCGCGCGTCGAGGCGACCTCGACCGCTTGCACGAGCACGCCGGTCTTGATCGCCTGCGGGTCGATGCGGAGGCAGACCGCGGTGATCCCACCCTTCGCTGACTCCTTGCTGCCGCAGTGGATCGCTCCGCCGTCGTCCCCTTCGGTCGGCACCTTCAGCTTCGTGAGGAAGAGGCCCTTCTCCGCGAGGTGACGTTCGGCTTCGGCGTGCGGATCGGCGCCGAGGTCGCCGAGCTTCTCGGCCCACACCACGACCATGATCGAGTGCGACGGATTCGTGACCGTCGCGCTGCCATCGGCGTGCCACTCGAACTCCCAGTCCTTGACCGACGAGATCTTCCTCCCCTCGTCGGCCTGCGCCACGTAGTCCCTCGCGGGGATGCGGTTTGCGACGCCGCAGCCGAGGACGATCAAGGGAACCGCGAGCAGCGCACGCATCGGTCCGTCACGGTACCGCATTCACGAGCGCGCGAGCGCGTGCATGTCGGCGACGACGCGCGCGAGCTCCACCGCGAGGGGACCGGTGTCCGTCTCGTTGAACGCGCGCGAAAGCGTCTCGTAGTACCAGAGCGAGCCCTCGCGGCCGCCGCTGAACCGCGACCACAGCGCGTCTCCTTGCGTGCGTAGGTCGGCGACGATCGAGCGCGCGTTGTGCAGCTTGTCTGCGCACGACACGAGCCGGATCGCGCGCGGGGCGTCGCGGATGTGCGCGACGTACGCTTCCTTGCGCTCGCGCCACGGCGGCTTGGGGTTCACCTCGGTGTCGGTGCATCCCTTGACGATCGCGAGCACGTCCGCGCCGAAGCGGTCTCGGATCTCGCGCTCCGTCGCGCCGTCGCGCCCCTGGTCTTCGAGCGCGTCGTGCAGGAGCGCGGCGATCGCGCACGTCTCGTCACCCCCGGCCTCCAACACCAGCGCGGCCGCCGAGATCAGGTGCGCGATGTACGGGATCGGCGTCGCCTTGCGCGTCTGCTCGCAGTGCAAGTCGGCCGCGAACGCCATGGCTTCCGAGAACCGTAGGGAGAGCCTCGTCATCGGAGGATCGTAGCGCCTCAGAAGGTGAACGTCGCAGCGGCGGCCCACCCATGCGGAGCGGGAGCGATCGACGCGCTGACGCTCGAGGGCTTCGTCGGACGCACCACGTACACGATGATCGCGGCGGTGAGCGCGACGATGCCCACGCCCATCGCGACGTCGCCGAAGAGGAGCGTACGCCTCGACGCGTCGACCTGATCCTGGGTGCAGGACGACGTCGGGCGACATGACTCGTCGAGGTCGCTCTTCTGCCCCTTGCCGACGACCCACAGACCCGCGCCGGCGCCGATCGCGACGACGCCGAATGCGCCGAGGATCCAGGTCGTGGTCGGAACGTGATCGCCGTCGTCGAGCTTCGAGGGCGGAGGGTCCTCGTGCCCAGTCGCCGGCGTCGGCGCGCCTCCGAGCTTCACCGTGACGGTGCGTCGCTTCTCGCCTTCACGGATCAAGACCTTCTGCTCGACCGCGTCGCTGCCAGCGCGCACGAAGCGGAAGGTGTGGACGCCGGGATCGACGCCGATCGCCTTGCCATCGAGCTTGTCGGCCACCTTCGTGCCGTCGACGGTGACCGCGACGTCGAACACGTCGTTGCCCGACCCGTCCTGCGCAACGACGATGACGGTCGGCATGGCCGTCTCGACCTCGCCGAGCCAGCGGATGCACTCGCTGCGCATCGCCGCCGGACACGCGTCGTCGGCGCAGACCAAGAGGTGGTTGCGCGACGCGGTCAGGTACCCTTCCTTGCGCGTCTTCTGCGACTGCTCGTACGCCGTCGCGCAGCGCAGCTTCTGCTCGTGGGACGGCTCCGCGACGGCGGACATCGGCGCGAGCGCCATCAGCACCGTGAGGATGCCAGCGGTCAGCCGGCGCGCATGCGCTTGCAGTCGGGCGTCCACGTCTCGCCCGCGATAATCGCATGGGTGGGCGATCAGTCACAGCCCGGCTTCCACCTCTTGATGCCGTCGGCGCCGACGGTGTACGGCGTCGAGCAGTCTTTCTTCGCCGCAGCCGGCTTCGACGTGGCCTTCGTGACCGTCTTGGTCGGCGGCTTCGCGGTCGCACTCGGCGGCGGCGCGGGGGAGCTCGCGGCGGTCGGCGGCTCCGGGGAGGACGCATGCGTGCTCGCGACCGGGCGCGGAGTCGTCGGGACACTCAGCGCCGGCTCGGCCGCGCTCGCAGCGGCGGTCGGCTGCGGGTCGGAACGGAGCTGGGTGCCGAGTCCCACGGCCGCGAAGAGCGCGAGCACCGCGGCGGCGATGGCGAGGATGCGCTTGCGCTTCGGATCCGGCGCGAGCAGATCGCGCTGCGTCGCCGCGAGGGTGTTCGCGTCCGCGACCCCGAGGTCGTCCGACGGCGACACGCGGGGAACGGTCTGCGCGGCGTTCGACGACGGCGTGTTGCCGCTGATCGTCTGCATCACGTTCGGACCGGTGAGCGCGGTCCCCTCGATCTCGGTGATGACGTCGGCGCGGTTCGCGAGCGACTCGACCGCGACCTTCTCGACCCAGGTGCCGATCGCGTGCTGCGTGGCGACGCGGCCCGTCGCCTCGAGCGCGATGGCCATCTCGCGCGCCGACGCATAACGGCGTGCGGGGTCGCGATCCAGGCCGCGCATCACGATGTCGTCGAGCTCTGCGGGGACGTCGGGCGCGATCTCGCTCGGCTTCGGCACGACGTAGGTGAGGACCTGCTTCATCACGCGCGCGGGGATGTCCCCCACGAACAGACGGCGGCCGGCGAGGAGCTCCCACAAGACGACCGACGCGGCGAAGACGTCGACGCGGCGATCGACCTCCTGCTGCTCGAGCTGCTCGGGCGCCATGTACGCGAGCTTGCCCTTGAGCTGCCCCTCGAGCGTGACCTGCAGCCGCGACGTCGCCTTGGCGATGCCGAAATCGAGCACACGACCGACGCCGTCGACGCCGACGAGGATGTTCTGCGGGGAGATGTCGCGATGGACGATCTCGAGCGGCTGGCCGCGCTCGGTCTTCGCTTCGTGCGCGGCGTGCAGACCATGGAGCGCGTGGCTCATGACGCCGACGGCAATTTCGATCGGGATGTGCTCCTCGCGCGCTCGCGCGAACCGCTGCAGCCGCGCGAGCGACTCGCCGTGCACGTACTCCATCACGAGGAACAGCTCGTCCTCGAGCGACACGACGTCGAGCGTCGGCACAACGTTCGGGTGACGGATGCGCGCAGCGAGGCGCGCCTCGTCGAGGAACATCGCGACGAAGGACGGATCCTTGGAGAACTGCGCGTGCAGCTTCTTGATCGCGACGGTGCGCGCGAAGCCGACCTGACCGAGCAGACGCCCGAGGTGGACGGACGCCATGCCGCCCGACGCGATCTCGCCATGGAGCGCGTAGCGCCCGATGTTCCGCGGCGGCGTGTGGGGGGAGGACAAGACGGTCTAGGGTCTAGGGTCTAGGGTCTAGGGTCGGAGACTCTGCAAGCCTCGCGCTGGCCCCGACATTGTACGGGACCGCGGGTGTTACGGCTCCTTCGCTGCGCTCGGACGTTCTTCGTGTGTGACAGCGGGCCCTGTGACGTCACGGTCGAACGGGCGAGACGTCTCGCTCTTCCGATCGCGATTCATCGGGAAATCGAGCGACCGTGCGACGGCAGCCGGCGGCACCGTCGTTGCTGAGAGGGCATTCATGCACGTCCTCGCACGCTCCGTCGTCGCCTCGGTCTTCGCGCTCTCGGCGCTCTCCTACGCGGCCTGCGGTGCGCCGGCCGACGGCTACAACGCGGAGGGAACGATCCCGGCGCCGACCCCTGCGCCGGCAGAAACACCGAGCGAGAGCGACGCGGCGGGAGCGCAACCTGCGGTCGACTCCGGTCGCCCGGACACGCGCGTGGCAGAGGACGCGGGCGGAGCGGACACGCTGCGCGATACGCAGCCGGACACGCAGAGTGGGCCGGAGGTCGCGAGCGACACGCGCGAGTCGGGCACCGTCACCGGGTGCGAGCTGCCGCCGCGCGACTGCGAGGGGACCACGAGCTACTGCGGCGAGCTCATCCCCTTCGATCCGAAGAAGGGGCTCGGCTACGACGACTACCCGATCAACGGCGAGAGCTCGACGAACCAGTATCGGAGCTACGCGCGCCGCGATCTGATGATCCTCGTGAAGTACGCGTCCGCGTACGTCGAGTGCAAGGCGAAGGGATGGCCCGGCGGCAACGGCGCGCCGCTCGGCCTCGGGGACATGAGCGAGAAGTCGGGCGCGATCCCCGGCACGTCCGACGGCGATCCCGCCCACCCGTCGGGCTCGCACACCAACGGCTACGACATGGACATCGCGTACTTCCAGAGCACCGGCACGAACAACTACCTGCGCGCGATCTGCCCGCACACGACCAACGGATACGACGCCTATCACTGCACGGGAGCCCCCACGATCCTCGACGTGAAGCGGAGCGCGCTCTTCCTCGGTGCGCTCCTCCTGAGCCCGCGCACGCGGATCATCGGCGTGGACGGCAAGGTCGGACCGCTGGTCGAGCCTGCGATCGAGTCCTTCTGCGCGGACGGCACGCTTCCCCAAGCTGCCTGTGACAACCTGACGAGGCTCGCATGGGAGACGACCGACACCGGCCGAGGGTGGTTCAAGTTCCACCATCATCACCTGCACGTCAGCCTGAAGAAGGTCCTGGCGGAGGAGACGCAGGCCTATGTCGTCGAGGGCACCAGCATCTCGGACTGATCGCGGCGCTCGTGCTCACGGCGGCGAGCGGGTGCTCGGTCGTCACGACCTTCGACGGCTACGTCGACGCGAGCTCGACGGCGGTGAATGACGTCGCCGCGCAGGACACGCCCTCCTCGGGGGAGGAGGACACCGCGCTCGACGAGGACAGCGCGGTCGTCGAGGATACGCTCGTCGCGGACACGCGCCTCGTGGACTCGTTCGTCCCGGATACCAGCAAGCCCGACACCTTCGTCGCCGACACCGCGCCGCCCGACACGTCGTGCTCCGCCGACAATCGTAAGAGCTGCGGCGTCACGTGCACCGACTGCATCGCGACGCTCGGGCCGCTCGGGCGCTGCGAAGCGGGCACGTGCAAGTGTCCGAGCGACGCGTCTTACTGTCTCGGGAAGTGCACGCGCCTCGCGACCGATCCGCTCCACTGCGGAACGTGCGCCGCGACGACGTCCGTCGTGGATGGCTCGCAGTGGTGCGTCGGGGGCATGCCGCAGTGCAAGCCCGGCCTGAACGTCTGCAAAGAATGGGACTACCCGCCCGAGAGCTTGACGATGCTCTGCCCCGCGGCCTGCGTCGACGTCACCTCCGAGGGCAACCACTGCTACGTCTCGCAGACGAGCTGGGCGCGCTGTTGGAAGGGGAGCGCGGTCGGCCTGTGCATCAACCGCTCGTGCGAGACGAAGAGCGCGACGGTGACGTGCGGCACCCGCCTCGAGTGCCCCGTCGTGACCTCCCCGACCGACCCCGACGTCCGCGGCTGTCTCGATGGCCAACGCGACCCGAACCACTGCGGCGCGTGCAACGTGAAGTGCGCGAAGGACCAGATCTGCGCGCAAGGGTCGTGCAAGACCTACGTCGCCGCGAAGTCGACCGCTGACTGCCCCCCCGAATGGTCGTACTGCACCGTGAGCGGGTGGCCGTTCCCGGTCTGCGTGATGGGGGCGACGTGCCCCACCTGAGCCACGTCGGCACCTACGCGCGGGTCGTCTCCGCGTCGCTGGCGCGCGTCTGGGAGAACGTCTTCGACTGGGAGCACCTGCCGCACCTTCACGCGACCTCGTTCGCGGCGTGCGAGCTGCTCGATCGCGGCGACGACTTCTGGCGCGCACGTGTCGAGACGCTGCGCCCGCGCGCGACCGCGGTGATCGAGCTCCGCGCGGATCGCGCGTGCGGAACGTACGTGACCCGCACCGTCTCCGGCACCAGCGTCGGGAGCGAGATCCGGACGACGCTCGCAGCGGCGGGCGAGCGGCGCACACGGGTCGAGGTCGAGTTCCACGTCGCCGGCATGGCGCGCCTCGCGGGCCCGCTCGTCGGTCGTTACTACACGACGCTCTACCGGCAGCTGTGGGACGAGGACGAGGCGATGATGATCGAGCGGCAGGCGTTCCTCGACGCGCGCGCGGCGCGATCCCTCGACCGAGCCAGTCGCGTTCCCATCCGGCTCGGGCGACTCGACGAGCTGCGTCGTCGGGTGCCGTGCGTCGTCGAGGCGTTCGGCGAGCGCGTGCGCCTGGTCGAGATCGCGGGCTCGATCCACGCGCACGTCGCGACGTGCCCGCACCTCGGCGGCCCGCTCGCGGAGGCCAAGGTCGAAGGGGGGACCGTGACGTGCCCCTGGCACGGCTACGCGTTCGACGTCCGCAGCGGCGAGCCCCGCGGCGCCCACAAGTGCCGTCTGCCGCGCGCGCCGTCGGTGCAGGTGGACGATGCGACGGGGGAAGCGACCCTCGTATCGACACGGGTATGATCCGCCCGTGCCGGTCGCGGCGGGACGCTACGCTGACCCCGGTCCGCTTCGAGGAGCGCGGCGTTGCAACGGGCCGAAGAGGCCGCCGGCGCATCACGCCTGGCGGGCATCGTCGATGCGGCGACGCAGCGCGCGCTCGTGCTCCGACGATCCGAGACCTCCACTCTCGGTGACCAAGTGGTCTCTGCCGTCGTTCGTGGTCACCACCAGCCGAACGGTCTGCCGGCGGTGCCACCAGCGCGGCGTGCGGAGCGCCACGCCCGTCACGTCCGCGAGCCGAAGGGAATCGACCGTGCGCCCGAGCAGCGTAGCGCGGTCGATGATCATCCGGTCGCGCGCCGGATCGAGCTCGACGAACGTCGGACGCGCATCCCGCAGGCCGAGGACGATCATGGCAGCGAACGAGAACAGCGCGTAGAGCGCGACACGGTCGTCGTGATGCGCGTGCGCATCGGCGCGTGTTCGCGTGGGATCGGCCAGCTGGGCGCCGAGGTCGCG
>JBKJQC010000021.1:0-9528 GCA_046593995.1 Polyangiales bacterium | reverse complement strand
TCCGCCGCCTCGAGCTCCCGCCCGAGGAAGAGGAGAAGATCTCGCGCGAGAAGCAGCTCGGTCTCATCGAGGGTGGCGAGCGCCCCGAGCGCGAGCGTCGTCACAGCGAAGAGGACGACTTCGCCGAGGAGCCGGTCGCCGAGAGCGAGAAGCCCCCGGTTGCCGTTGCGGCGCCGCCTTCCGAAGAACCCCAGGCCTGAGCCGACGGAGAGCGACCAAGATGAGCAACCACAGCAGCCACAACGACGACCGTAACGATCGCGGCATGGACCGCGACGGCACTCCCGATCTCAACAACGACGCACTCCGTCGCCGCGGCGCGCGCAAGCGCGTCTGCAAGTACTGTGCGGACAAGACTGCGACCATCGACTACAAAGATGCGCAGTCGCTGAAGCAGTTCATCACCGATCGCGGCAAAGTCGTCCCCCGCCGCATCAGCGGCAACTGCGCGCTGCACCAGCGCAAGGTGAACCAGGCGATCAATCGCGCGCGCAACATCGCGCTCCTTCCTTTCACGCAGGCGCACTGAGGTAGACCATGCCGACCACCATCCACGTCATCCTCCAGCAGGATGTGAAGAACCTCGGCAAGACCGGCGAGGTCGTGAAGGTCCGCCCGGGCTTCGCTCGGAACTTCCTCCTGCCGAACCAGCTCGCCGCCCCCGCGACGCTCGCGAACCAGAACCGTCTGGATCACGAGAAGCGCCAGGCCGAAGCGAAGAACGCCAAGGCGAAGGCCGCCGCGCAGGAAGTCGCGACCAAGATCGGCGCGACCCCCATCACGCTCGTCCGCAAGGCCGGCGAAGGCAACAAGCTCTATGGCGCCGTGACCGCCAAGGAGATCGAGACCGCGCTCGGCGAGAAGGGCGTGACGGTCGACCGTCGCAAGTTCCAGCTCGCGGAGCCGATCAAGACGGTGGGCGAGTTCCAGATCCCGGTGAAGCTCGGCTACGACGTGGTCGCGACCATCAAGGTCGCCGTCACGGCCAAGGCCTGAGACTCTCGCCGTAGACGCGCGCCCCGGTCCTCTCGCGAGGGCTGGGGCGTCGTCGTTTCTGGGGTCTAGAGTCTAGAGTCTAGAGTCTAGAGTCTAGAGCT
Source organism: Polyangiales bacterium (assembly GCA_046593995.1). Classification (GTDB taxonomy): domain Bacteria; phylum Myxococcota_A; class Polyangia; order Polyangiales; family JADJMO01; genus JALHOE01. The sequence continues at coordinate 8,431 of JBKJQC010000021.1, read as the reverse complement.
CGAGACGAGAGACGAGAGACGAGAGACGAGAGACGAGACGAGCAGCGAGAGCTCGGTGGCGTCGGCTCTCGACTCTGGGAGCTCTCGACTCTCGACTCTCGACTCTCGACCTCTCTCGATCACTTCTTCTTCTTGTCGTCCTTGCCGTTCGCCGGGGGCGCGCTCGGCGGACCCTTCGGCTCGTCCTTCGGCTTCGGATCTTCCTTCGCCTTCGGCTTCTCGTCCTTCGCCTTGGGTTCGTCCTTCGGCTTCTCGTCCTTAGCCTTCGGTGCATCGGACTTGCCCGGGCTCGCGCCGTCGGACTTGCCCGGGCTCGCGCCGTCGGACTTGCCGGCGCTCGCACCGACCTGGCCCGGCTGTTCGCCGGCGGCCTTCTTCTGGTTGCCGAGACCGGGCGTGTCGTCCTGTCCCGGAGGGCCGCCGTGCGGATTCTTCGAGGCGGGCGCACCGGTCGCAGCGACGGCATCGCCACCGGGCGCGGCGCGCACCTCGGCGTTCGCCTCGCCGCGGTACATCACGTACTTCGTGTGATCGCGCGTCACGATGACGGACGGCACCACGCTCGCTTCGACGGCGACCCAGCCGCTCGCGTACGACGACGAGCGGTACCAGGTGCCCTCGCGGTAGACCCAGTAGCTGTCGGACACGTAGTAACAGGCGCGGCTCGAGTCGCGGACGACCCACACGCCGGAGCCCACCGACACGAGCGTCTGCGCGCCGACGTACGTGACGGGTGCCTGCGCCTCTCCGCTGGCAGACGCGCGCGCGACGCAGCCGGCGCTGCAGGTGACGAGAGCGAGGGCGAGGACTCCGAGCAGGTGTTGGCGAAGCATGGCTTGTCTCCTTGTTTCCTCCCGGCGGCGAGCGCCGAGGGATGAGGCCACAGTAGTCGTCGGCGCGAGGGCTTGCAGCGGGGGAAATCGGGCACTCGTGCCGCGGAGTGCGAGGACCGAGCAGGACGCGGCACCTACGCATCCGAGCGATCTCCGCGTGTTGCGACTCATCCATGCATGCGCGCACGCGCGTTGCTAGACGCATGTCGAGACCACTGAACGCGAGCACGGAGTGGACGCGCCGCCCGCGGTCGCCTTCCCTCTCGCCTCGCCATGTCGTTCTTCAAGAAGCTCCTCGGCCTCGGAAAGGGCCCCGCGGCGGATCCGTCCTTCCCGCTCGATCTGCGCATCGCCGAGATCGTGCGTGAGACCAAGGACGCGTCGACGATTCGGTTCGTCCGCGCAGACGGCGCGCCGCTCGGCTTCGAGCCGGGGCAGTTCCTCACGTTCAAGCTCACCGTGAACGGGAAGGAGGTGCGTCGCTCCTACTCCTTCTCGTCGTCGCCCAAGGACGGCGCCGCGATCACCGTGAAGCGCATCGCGGGTGGACTGGTGTCGAGCTACCTCGTCGACGAAGCCAAGGTGGGGATGACCGTGCGCGCGGCCGGTCCCTTCGGCTCGTTCACGCTCGCGGGCGCACGCCCCGAGGAGCCGTGGATCTTCATCGCCGGCGGCTCGGGCATCACGCCGATCTGCAGCATGCTCACCAGCGCGCGCCGCCCCGACGTCGAGCTCCTGTACGGCAACCGCGGGGTCGACGACATCATCTTCCGCGACCGCATCGGCACGCTCGCGCGCGTGCGCCACTTTCTCGAGCTGCCCACCGCGGGGTTCGAGGCGACCGAGGGGCGACTGACCGGGGACGGCGTGATCGCGCACCTCGGCGACGTGTCGAAGCAGCGCTTCTGGGTGTGCGGGCCGAGCCCGATGATGACGAGCGTCGTCGACGCGCTCCGCCACGCGGGCGTGAGCGACGAGCGGATCCGCACCGAGCACTTCACGCCGACGCCGATCCCGTCGAAGACGAGCGTCACCGGCGAGGGTCACGCGATCGAGTTCGCGCGCTCGAAGCGCGTGCTCCACTCCGCCCCGGGCGACAGCGTGCTCATCACCGGCCTCGCCGCGGGCCTCGCGCTCGACAGCGCGTGCGAGATGGGGGAGTGCGGCACCTGCAAGGTCAAGCTCCTGAGCGGGCATGTCGAAGGGGAGATGACGCACGGCCTCTCGCCGGACGAGCGCGAAGAGGGCTGGATCCTCGCGTGCTCGTCGCGTCCGACCGGCCCAATCGTCGTCGACGCCTGATGGAGCAGCCGAAGAACCCGCTGCATGGCGTCACGCTCGCGATGATCGTGGAGCGGCTCGTCGCGGAGCTCGGATGGGAGAAGCTCGCAGACGAGCTCCCGATCCCATGCTTCGTGACGGCGCCGACGATCGTCTCGAGCTTGAAGTACCTGCGCCGCTACCCGGAGGCGCGCGCCCAGGTCGAGCAGCTGTACTTGCGCACGGTCGTCACGCCGAAGGAGTGATCTTGCGGCGGCCGGAGCGTCGCGCGTCGTCGACGAACGCGCAGAGCCTCCGGAGATCGACGCCGAGCTCCGCCGCGCGCGCCGCGAGGACCGACAACGTCCGTTCCGCCATTTCGCGCGGCAAAGAGCACGGCGCCTTGGCAGACCGAGCTGGCAGCGGCAAGCTCGCCGCCACGATGAGCAAGTCCCTCCTTCCCGCCTTGGCGCTCGGCCTTTTTGCTGCGTGCTCCTCGAGCAGCACCACCACGCCGGCGGGACCGGGCACCGACGCCGGCGTCACCGGCGACGCCGCGCCGAGCGACGTCGTGACGCTCTCGATGAAGCTCACAATCAAGGAGGGCGAAGAGGTGCACCGCTGCCAGCTCGTGCAGCTGCCGAAGGGCGATCTCTGGACGAATGGGATCGAGCATCACTACACGAAGGGGAGCCACCACTTCCTGATGTACGCCACGACGATCAAGTCGATCCCGGCCGGCGAGGAGGGGCAGACCGAGTGTCCGAACGGCGACGAGGGACCGTTCAAGTATTCGGGGCCGCTCATCTACGCGTCGCAGACCTCGGACGGGAAGCTCGAGTTCCCCGCCGGCGTCGGCATGCACCTCGAGTCGGAGCAGGTCTTCCTCATCCAGTCGCACTACATCAACGCGACGAAGGTCCCGATCGACGCGACGGTGTCCGTCTCGTTCAAGAAGACGACCGCGGAGCAGGTGCAGGTGCGCGCGGCGCCGTTCATTTTCTTCAATCCGTTCATCTATCTCGCGCCGAAGGCCACCGGCAAGAGCATGGTGCAGAGCTGCGGCATCCCGGCGGACATCACGGTGCTCACCGGCTTCTCGCACTACCACCAGCGGGGCACGAAGCTGACGCTGTGGCGCGATCCGAACGCCACGACCCAGAGCAACGACGTCGTCTACTCGAGCGCCGACTGGGAGAACCCGCCGACGCTTGCGAAGATCGACCTCAAGAAGGGGGAGCAACTCCGCTTCCAGTGCGAGTACGACAACACCGCGTCGGACACCGAGATCATCCAGGGGCCGCGCGCCGCGACGAACGAGATGTGCGCGATGGTCGGCATCTATTACCCCGCACAGGAAGACAAGCCCGGACCCGAGAAGGAGTTCTGGCAGTGCGGCTACGACCGCACCTTCACCGAGCTCGGCACGAAGAACTCGTGCATCCCGCTCGCTCAGTGCCTGCAAGGTTGCCCTGCCGGGGATGCGCCGCGCTTCTACCCGGGTGGTGTCGAGATCGGCGTGTGCTGGCAGCGCTGCCTCGCGGACGCTTGCCCGGGCGGTCTCAATCGCGTGTTCCCGCTCAGCCGCTGCCAGCAGACGCAGTGCGCGAGCGAGTGCTCATCGCCCGACGCGTGCATCGGCTGTCTCACGACGAAGTGTGCGAACGAGTTCAACTCGTGCAGCGCGCACACCTGCGCAGCGAACTGACCTGAATCGGCGAGCACGATTCTCGACGATCGCCTGTCGCGCAGCTTCGCCGCCTGGCGGCCGACGCCGCAGAACCGTCGCTTCACAGGGAGGCGGGGAGGCGAGGAGGATCCAAGACAGTGCTGCCGCGCGCACGCTGCGACTGCCATGAGGCTCGCGCCTGCGAGAGCGTCGTCGCGTGGAAGTCGAGATCGGCAGACCTCTCGAAATCTCCCCGCCTCTCCGTCTCCCTGTTGACCGACGGTCGGGCGAGAGTCAGCGGCGACACTCAAGCCAGTACGAGACGACCTCTCCGCGCCGTGCTGTCGAGAATCACGCTCGACCATTTAGATCCGCGCCGAACGCGAGATCGCGCTGCCGAGGCGCTGATCGAACGCACGCTGGAGGAACGTGCGCGCGTGTCGCGCCCACACCTCCGGGTACTCCTCGTGCGTGAAGAGCTTGCCGCGCACCTCGGTGAGCTCCGCGCCGCCGGGGAACTGCGGGACCATCTTGCGCGCGCGCTCGATCGGGAACCAGGGATCGTCGACGCCCCAGACCATCGAGACCGGCGCAGTGATCTTCGCGTGCGTCGTCGTCGCCAGGTGGTCGATGATCGACCAGTCGAACTGGCGCGCGAGGCCCGACTGACCGCGGAGCACGGCCGGGCTCTCGAGGATCGGCTTCACGAACAGATCGTGGAACTCGCCATCGATGAAGCGTACGTCGTCGAAGCAGCCGCCGAAGCAGAGCACCGAGTTGCGGATCGGGCGGATCTTCATCGCCTGCGACAGCGCCCACGGGCCGCCGGGTGCATTCATCGTCGCGACGAGCATCTTCAGCAGCGGCGGTCGATAGCCGGCGATCTCGCTCCCGCCGAAGAAGAGGCCGGCGCACCGCGCGCCGAGCGTGGCCGCCGCGATGCGCGCGACGAGCCCGCCGCTGTCGTGTGCCGCGAAGGCGACGCGGTCGAGTGCGAGCGCGTCGATCGCGCGGCAGAGCGCCCGCGCGTGCGCGTCGAGCGTCATCGGCGTCGCCTCGTTCCACTCACTCGCCCCGGCGCCCGGGAGATCGAACACGTGGCAGGTGAACGACTCGGCGAGGTGCGGCTCGATGTTGCGGAACGTGTCGCCATGGAGGGGCCAGCCGTGGACCAGGACGACGTCGGGCCCTTTCCCGGAGGTGCGGTAGGCGAGCTTGCTCGGGCCGGTGTCGATCAGGCGGTCGCGCTTCTTCATGGACGCCACGATGCGGCTGGCGGCGCGGCTCCGCCATGACCTCGGACGTCATGTCGCGTCGGGCGCCGGTGTGCCGCGCGCGAGCGGTGAGTTCCGGTGGCTGACCGCCGCGACCTAGGCGAGGCGAGGGAAACGCGACCGAGCCACCGTGCATCTGCTCCGGACGCACACGTACGTGCGGACGAAGGAGACGCTCGAGATGGAGTACCGGTCACTCGGAAATAGTGGGCTGAAGGTTCCCGTGCTCTGCCTCGGGGCGATGACCTTCGGCGACGCCGACGACAAGTCGTTCATGCACAAGGTCGGCTGCGACGAGAAGACGTCGTTCGCGATCATGAGTCGCGCGCTCGAACGTGGCGTCGCCTTCATCGACACCGCAGACGTGTATGGACAAGATGGCCTCTCGGAGCGCGTCGTCGGCGCGTGGATGTCGGACACGAAGAGCCGCGACAAGGTCGTGCTCGCGACCAAGTTCCGCTTCCGCATGGGCGAGGGCCCGAACTCCACCGGCGCGTCGCGCTACCGCATCATGCGCACCGTCGAAGACAGCCTTCGCCGCCTGAAGACGGATCGCATCGACCTCTACCAGATCCACATGCAGGACATCGAGACGCCCGAGGAGGAGACCCTCCGCGCGCTCGACGATCTCGTGAAGGCCGGCAAGGTCCTCTACCTCGGTGCGAGCAACTACGCCGCATACCGCCTGACCGACAGCCACTGGATCGCGAAGACCGAGCACCTCCACCGCTTCGTCGCGCTGCAGATGCAGTACAGCCTCCTCGTGCGCGATCTCGAGCGCGAGCACGTGCCGGTGTGCCGTCAATCCGGGCTCGGTGTCCTGCCCTGGTCACCGCTCGCTGCCGGCTTCCTCTCCGGCAAGTACGCGAAGAACCAGCCGCCGCCTGCAGGCGTGCGTCTCGAGAAGTGGAAGGAGCGCCTCGCTGACTTCGACAACGACCGCGCCTGGCGCACGCTCGACGCGGTGAACACGATCGCGAAGGAGAAGGAGACCTCCGCTTCCGCGGTCTCGCTCGCGTGGCTCCTCGCGAAGCCCACGGTGACGTCCGTGATCTTCGGCGCGCGCTCCCTCGAACAGCTCGACGACAACTTGAAGGCCGCCGACGTGAAGCTGACCCCGGCCGACGTGCAGCGACTCGACGACGCGAGCGCGTACGAGCTCGGGTACCCCTACAAGTTCATGGCGAACATCCAGAAGCGGTGGTAGGGCGCGGCTTACCGTTGGATCAACGCCGGCGGCGGATCGCGAGGGCCACTGCGGCCGCGAACAACGCTGCGGTAAAAGTCGAAACGTTAGAATCGAAAGTGGACGCGAATCCGATGGTGCAGGCGCCGCCGCTGCCGGCGGTCGAGAGGCTCCGGCCGGCGGTCGGCACGTCGAGGGTGCGGACGGGACCACCGGAGCGCGGCACGGTGGTGGGCTTGCCCTCGACCGTGAGCGCGAGCGCCGATCCGCCCGCGACGAAGCGCGGTCCCACGCCGTTCGTCGTCTTCACCGCGCCGAGGGGGGCGGGAGGGGTGCTCCCATCGAGGGGCGCGATCAACACGCGATCGTCGTCTGCGACCGTTGCGCCCGCCACCTTGTGCACGACGTACGCGACGCTCTTCTGGTCGGGCGTGAGCGCGAAGTCGAAGGCACGGTAGCCCGCGGTCAGCTGGCTCACGTTCCGCACCAGCGTGCAGACACCGAGGTTTGCCTTGTAGATCTTGATGTCGCCGGGGTTCACCGCCGACTCGAGCGTCACGACCTCGCTGTTCGCGAGTACGGCAAATTGCTTCGGCAACGCGCCGGGGCAGGAGAAGAAGCGCGCCGGTGTCTGCGCCGCGGCGTCGATCGCCGTCACGAGCTCCCAGGTCGAGTTGTCGAGGATGCGCGCCCAGGCGAGCGCGGTTCCCACCCACTGCGGCCGCGCGATGTGACCCTGATCGAGCGCGCCGCTCGGGACCGCCGTGCCGAAGTAGGAAGCGACCTGCGTCACTGCCCCGCCCGTGAATGGCACCGTCGCGATCTTGACGTTCGGGTTGTCTTGGTGCGGCGCGATGACGAATGCGACGCGCGTCCCATCGGGCGAGAAGCGCGGGTGCGCGAAGCGGGCGGTCTTCCCCTCGGAGGCAGACGCGGTGTTGTCGGCGATCGAGTCGACCAATATGCGCGGAGCGCTCGAGGTAGGGGTCGGGCGCGAGTCGCTCGTCGCGGCGTAGATCACGCGCGGAGACGTGTTCGGTCCGCCGGGCGGATCCTTGAACCACACGATCGCCGCGCGCGACGCGGTGCCCGGAGCCCCCTCGTGGACGTCGATGCCGAAGCGCGCGTGCTCGGGATAGCGCTCGCGATCGGAGGTCGACGCTGCGCTGAGGAACACCTGCGCGGAAGTGCTCAGATCGATCGGTGCGGTGACCTTCGCGCCCGCCATCTTCATCGTGAGCGCGCCGATGCTCGTGGTCGCGTCGAACGTGGCGAGCGACTCGTAGAACACCGGCGCATCGAACGCCTTCACGGTCGCGGTCGCCGCCTTGGTCGCTCCACACGCGCTCACCGTGACCTGCGCGACGTAGTCTCCGGGCACATCGGGCACGAAGGTCGCGGCCGCGGACGTCGGGGCTGCGAACGCTGCGGCGCTCCCCACGGGACGAGAGGTGAACGTCCACGCATACGAGAGCCCTGTCGCGGGGACGCTCGACGCCGTCGCCGTCGTCGTCGCGGTCTGGCCGAGCCACACGTCGGTCGTCGCCGCCGCAGCCGTGATCGTGGTCGTCACGCACGTGTCGGGCGGGGTCGCGTCGAACGCGTCGAGCGTGTCCGTCCCCGCTTCGGGAGCGGTGTCCAAGGTGGTGGCCGTGTCGTCGACCATCCTCGAATCGACGGCCGTGTCGACGGCGCTGCTGTCGTCGACCTCCACTCCTTCGTCGTCGAGCCGACCGTCGAGCTCAGCGTCGATCGTCGAGTCGACACCGAGCTGCTCCCTCGGGTTGGTTCCGTTGGCTTCGAGCGAGCAGCCGCTGAGGAGGACCAGGCACAGACCCGCGATGCGTCGCATGGCACCGATGCTCGCTCGGCGGTCTGCTCTTCCGCAATTGCTCAGGCGCTGCGCGTGCCGCCGGCCAACCAGAGCGCGTAAATCGCGCTCCAGGACATCGCCAGGAGGATCGCGAAGAGGACGAGGGCGACGCGCTCCATGCGCTTCTGGGACACCTCCGTCGTCCCGAACCCGAACACCATCGCGCTCGTCGCGACCCCGTTCGCCAGGTGATAGGCGACGCCCAGCGTGCCGAGGAGGTAGACGACCAGCGTCGGACCGTGATGGCGCATCTCGCGCGCGATGTCGCCGAACTGCTCGGCGTGTCCTTGCACGAGGCGCGTCTCTAGGTACGCGAGCCAGAGGTGCGCGCCGACG
>JBKJQC010000007.1:0-2585 GCA_046593995.1 Polyangiales bacterium | reverse complement strand
TGCGCGCCGTACGCGTGCGACGCGACGCCGGGGCTATCGACGCACGTCGCGCTGTCGCCCTTGCAGACCTTGCCGGTGACGGTGCCGCTCGCGCACGCCGTCGCGCCGCACGCGGCGCCGGGCTTGGCGAACGAGCGACAGTTGCCGGCGCCGTCGCACGAGCCGTCCGCGGCGCACGTGCCGGTGCCGAGCGTGCACCGGTCGCGCGGATCGGTGTCGGCGGCCACGGGCGCGCAGATGCCGTCGGCGCCACTGCCCTTCTTGGCGGCCGTGCACGCCTCGCAGGGGCCAGTGCAGGCCTTATCGCAGCACACGCTGTCAACGCACGAGCCGCTCGTGCACTGCGAATCGCGCGCGCACGCGGCGGCGAGGTCGAGATCGAGCGTGCACGTCTTCCCCACGCAGTGCGCCGACGGGACGCACTCGGCGTCGGTCGCGCACTCCGTCGCGCACGTGGCAGCGGCGCACGCGGCGTAGAGGCCGCAGGAGAACGTGCCGTCGCCGCGGCACCCGCTCGCGCCATTGCAGACCTGCGCTTTGGTGACGACCCCGGTCGAGCAGGACTGCGCCGAACACTCCTTGTCCAGATCGCTGCCGTCCGGGGTCGGGCCACACGTGCCGTCGGCGCCGCCACCCTTCTTGGCCGCGGTGCACGCCTCGCACTTGCCCGTGCAGGCCCTGTCGCAGCAGACGCCGTCGACGCAGAGTGAGGACAAGCACTGGGCTGCCGACGTACACGACGCACCGAACGCCAATCCGCTCACCTTGGTAACGAACGCGTCCGACGTGCCGAACGGGTCCGTGTTGCCGCGCGTCGTGTCGAAGCCGCCGCTCGTCGGGAAGTCGGTCGAGTCCGTCTTCCCCGCGACGAACGCGATCCCGCTGCCGTCGACCGCGATGCCGTGGCCCTCGTCGACTCCGCCGCCGCCGAGGTACGACGACCAGAGCAGCGCGCCCGCGCCGCTCACCTTGGTCACGAACGCGTCCGTGCCGGCGAGCGTCGTGTCGAAGCCGCCGCTCGTCGGGAAGGCGGGCGACGACGTGGACCCCGTGACGAACGCGTTCCCGCTGCCGTCCACCGCGATGCCACGGCCCTGGTCGTCTCCGCCGCCGCCGAGGTACGACGACCAGACGAGCGCACCCGCGCTGCTCACCTTGGTCACGAACGCGTCGTCGTTGCCGCCGTACGTCGTGTCGAAGCCGCCGCTCGCCGGGAAGTCGGTCGACCGCGTGAACCCCGTGACGTGCGCGTTCCCGCTGCCGTCGACCGCGATGCCGAGGCCCTCGTCGTTTCCGCCGCCGCCGAGGTACGACGACCAGACGAGCGCGCCCGCGCCGCTCACCTTGGTCACGAACGCGTCCTGCGTGCCGCCGAGCGTCGCGTCGAAGCCGCCGCTCGTCGGGAAGTCGGTCGAGTCCGTCTTCCCCGCGACGAGCGCGTTCCCGCTGCCGTCGACCGCGACGGCGGAGCCGTAGTCGGGACCGCCGCCGCCGAGGTACGACGACCAGAGCAGCGCGCCCGCGCCGCTCACCTTGGTCACGAACGCGTCGTACGTGCCGCCGCCGAACGTTGTGTCGAAGCCGCCGTTCGTCGGGAAGTCGCTCGCAAACGCGCTGCCCACGACGAGCGCGTTCCCGCTGCCGTCGACCGCGATGCCGCGGCCCTCGCCGCTGCCGATGTAAGACGACCAGACGATCGCGCCCGGGCCGCTCACCTTGGTCACGAACGCGGCCCGCGTGCTGCCGCGCGTCGTATCGAAACCGCCGCTCGTCGGGAAGTCGGTCGACCCCGTGGACCCCGTGACGAACGCGTTCCCGCTGCCGTCGACCGCGATGCCGGAGCCGTTGTCGTCGGAGCTGCCGCCGAGGTACGACGACCAGACGATCGCGCCCGCGCCGCTCACCTTGGTCACGAACGCGTCGTCGGACGTGCCGCGCGTCGTGTCGAAGCCGCCGCTCGTCGGAAAGTCGCTCGACTGCGTGTACCCCGTGACGAACGCGCTCCCGCTGCCGTCGACCGCGATGCCGTGGCCCTCGTCGAGCAAGCCGCCGCCGAGGTACGACGACCACAGCAGCGCGCCCGCGCCGCTCACCTTGGTCACGAATGCGTCGTGCGTGCCGCCGCCGAACGTCGCGTCGAAGCCGCCGGTCGTCGGGAAGTCGCTCGACTGCGTGTACCCGGTGACGAACGCGTTGCCGCTGCCGTCCACCGCGACGCCCTGGCCGGCGTCGCTCACGCCGCCGCCGAGGAACGACGACCACTCGATCGTCGGATCGATCACCAGCGGCTCCCGCTCGTCCCACCCATCGACCTCGACCGCGACATCAGATCCGCGCACCACGTGCCGCGCGGGGAGCTCGCGCCGCTGCGTGTCTTCACTCGCTCCCGCGAGCCCCCCTCCCGCGAGCCCCGTGATCGCGAACGCGCGCAACCCGCGCACGCGCAATACGCCGAGCCCCGTCTCGACGTCGACCCCGCGACCGTCGTCGACCGCGCGCACAGCCGTCGCGCCCGCCCAGCGCATCACCAGATCCGACACCTTCGCGCCCGGCGACAAGACGAAGCGATACGCGACGCCCCCGCG
>JBKJQC010001201.1:0-21884 GCA_046593995.1 Polyangiales bacterium | reverse complement strand
GGACCGCGCGCAGGAGGCCGCCGCGAGGGTGGTCGCGGCGGGGGCGGCGGCGACGACGCCCTCGGAACGGCGACCACTGCCTTCGGCAGCAACGGCGTCAACGTCCCGGCCGCCGTCACGTACAGCTCATCGCGCGCGCGGCTCGCGGCGACATACAGGAGACAACGCTCTCTCAGAAGAGCCTCCGCGGCGACGACCGGATCGTCCGAGCGAAGCTCCGGTGACGGGAAAGGCAGGCTCTCCTTCGAGGCTCCCGCGACGATGACCACCGGATACTCGAGTCCCTTCACGCGGTGCATGGTCGCGAGACGCACGGCAGGGCGACGCGGTTCGTCCTGCTCGAGGATGACCGCGTCGATGCCTGCGCTCGCCAACGCCGGCTCGAACCGATCCACGAGCGGGCCGCGGGTTCGAGCCACGATGCAGATCCCCTCGGGCGCGAAGCCGCGCGCGATCGCATCGCGCACGATCGCAACGACGTCGCGCTCCTCGTCCATCTGGCCCTTGCTGAGGCGAATGACGGGCGCGGCGCCTTCGCGCAGCGAGACGTAGCCACGGCGATCTGCACGTCCATCGTCGAGATCGTCGACGTCGACCTCGGACAACGTCGCGAACGACCATCGACAGATCGCCGCTGTCGTTCGGTAGTTCAGGCGCAGCGTCTGCGATCGGCGTCCACGCACCTGGATGGCGCAGCTCGAGAGTGAGACGGCCCGCCCGTAGATGCGCTGGTGGGCATCGCCGACGAGGAATAGATCGTCGGGACGTTCGGGGCCCGCGAGCGCGCGAACGAGCCGGAGCGCGTCGGACGAGAAGTCCTGCGCTTCGTCGACGATGACGGACTGGTAGCGCGGCGGACCGCCCTCCTTCTCGATCTCGGTGCGTGCGCGCCGGACGACGTCCAGCTGCTCGAAGAGACCGTGTTGCTCGAGCTGGTCGCGGTACGCGGCAAAGACGGGCCAGACCTTCCGCCGATCCGCACGAGACAGCGGCGTGCCGCGATACCGGCGCACGGCGAGCACGTACTGCTGCTCGCTGGTGATCGCCTGATCCTGAACGACCTCGCGCCACTCGGCGCGCGCGAAGTCGAGGGAGAATTCGTCGCTGCCGTAGATCTCGAACGCCGTCCGAAAGAGCTCCCGCTGGTCGTCGTCGTATGCGACCCGCACGGGAACGCCGCGTCGCCGCAAGTAGTCGAACGCCCATTTGTCGATGTTCACGACCTCGACGCGCGCGAGCTGATCCGGCTCGAGCAACTTGGCGAGCTGGGTGCGCAGGTCCTGGGCGAGGTTCACCGTGAAGGTGGTGAACAGGACCTTGTCGTCCGGCTTGGTGAACACCTCTCGCACGAGGAAGGCCGCTCGGTGCAGCGCGACGACGGTCTTACCGGTGCCGGCGCCTCCGAGCACACGCGTGGGTCCCTTGGTGCGCGCACGCGCGAGCCGCCGTTGCCTCGGATGAAGGAAGACGCGCCATACGTCGAGCGGATGTTTGAGCGCCGCATCGAGATCGAGCGAATCGTCGAAGACACGAAACTGCCGCTGCGTGGGTTCCCGCTCGAGCGCCGCCGTCACGTCGCTCACGTCGACCGGTGGCGGCGGCGGCGCGCCCGCGGGCGCAGCCACTCGTCCCAGCACCTCCTCGATGGACTGATCGAGAGACAGGCCAGCGGCGAGACCGGTCAGCACCTCGCCTGCTTCGACCGGCAGATGCGGAAGGAGGCGATCGAGATCGTCGTCGCTCGCGACGGAGCGCACGCTCGGCAGCAACGGCCGCGGGACTCCAGCGACGAACAGCTCGTCGTCGGAGAACTTCGCGAACAAGAGGGCAGCGGGCGTCGCTTCCGGAGCCTGCGGCGCGGGCGCATCTTCCGTGAGCACACGTGCCGCCATCTGCGCGTCGAATATCTGCAACGTGCCGGTCGTCGGATGGACCGCTGTCTGCTTGGTCGCCGCCCAGCGATAGGCCTCGTCGTGGTGATCGACCCAGAGCACGAGGAAGACGTCACCGGTCTCAGGCGCGCGGAGGATGACGCGGTAATCGTCCCCGATCCGCGCAGATCGCAGCTGCGGATCCAGCGCATGGATCGGCTCGACGTGAAGCGCGCCCGCCGTCGAGTCGCGCTGGAACTTCACGAGGAACTCGTCCGCCTTGCGCTGTGCCTTCCGTGGAAGTCGCGCGTACGCGGGGAAGTAGTCCTTGCTGATCGCGAGGCGCGCCATTGATCAGCCCTTCGACAGTCCGAGTGCCTGTTCGAGCGCCGCGAGCTCGAGCTTTCGCTCGATCGAGAACACGGTCCAACCGGAGGCCACGAGCGCGTCCGCCGTCGCCTTCTGTGCGTCGAAATACGCCGCGACTTTCCGATCCGGCCACCCGAGCTCGAGATCGCCATGAATGCCGCCGGCTCGAAGTTCGAGAGGAACGGCGGGCGCGTCGAGGGAAGGATGCTTCTGGAGAAGATCACGAATGACGACCTGCGCCTCGGCGTCGATCAGCTCGGCGACGATGCGCATGCGCTCGTCACCGGCCGGAACGGCGGTCTGTGCAGCCGCCTCGCGTCGCGACGGCGGCGCCAGCTCCGCTGCCGCAGCGTCGCGCGTAGTGAACGCGGCGCCTGGCAGCACCTGCAGGAGATTCCACGCGCGGAGCCACATGCGCCAGCTCGTCTCGTAGTTCGCGTCGGCCCGACGACCAGCGTCGTCCTCGAGCCGAAGCGTGAGCCGTGGGCCCTCCTTCTCCTTGATCAGCGATCCAAGTCGCGCACCCGCCACATCGAGAAGCAGACTCGCATGACCACCGAGGGGAACGACTGCGGCGATGACCTCGCCGGTTGCCTCCTCGAGCCCGAGGGTACCGGCGTCCGGTGACGACCGCCATCGCTCGTGCGCCTGCTCGATGTGCGCGGCGCGCTGCCGGCGTCCGCGCTGCAAGAGCCCAAACGCCGTGATGCGCGCAAGCTTGTCGAGACCGAGCGGCGCGCCGAGGACTGCGAGCAGACCCCGGACCGGATCGGAATCCAACACACGCAGCGTGGACTGCACCGGCTCACCGAGCTTCGCGGCCATTCCTTGCAGTTGCAGCAGCGGTGCGCCCTCGCCGAACCAACATGGGACCGGCGCGGTATCCGGCGACACGACGTCCTTCCACGTGAGCGACCACGACAACATCGTGCCGCCGACGGAAATGCCCTGGCGTTTCATCGCATCGTCGGCGAGCCGCGCGTCGGGCGCACCGGGCGCCACATGGTACGCGAGGCCATCGGTGAAGACGGCGATCGGCCGCACGGCGCGCTCCTGCTCCTCGGGATAGAGGACGAAGTCGGCGCGACAGGGGTACGCCACGCGATCTGCGCCGAGGGGGACCTGCGCACGCAACAACCAGCGCCGCTTTCCGACCTGCAGCTTCCACCCGCCCTCGTCCACGTGCGTGAACGTGCCGCCATCGCCCTCGATGCGGGTCTTCATCGCGACGACGAACCGATGCTCGAGCTCGCTCTCGAGGACACTGCTTTGGGTCATCGCGCCGACCGTGTCGACGCGGTTCAGGGTGGCGAACGCGTCGTGGAGCCGCTCGACGAGCTCGATCGCGCGCTGCCGATCGAGCAGGGGAAGATCCTCGCCCTCACGGTAGGCGTAGAGGCACTGATAGCAGGCGCGCACCGCCGGCGATCGCGTCCGACACTCGCACTCGCGCAGCGCCGTGTGCGCGTGCTCGAGGGCTTCCTTCAGCTTCGCGCCCTTGTTGACGACGAGCTCGGCGAGGAGTCCGGTGCCGCCTGGGACGCGATCCATGACGACGAGATAGCGGCGGCGGCCCTCCTGCCCGGCGAGTGGCTCGTCGTACGTGCGTACGTCGAGGAAGTCCGGCTCCCCTCCGTAGGACCGACGGAGACCGAGCCGGAGCGCGGCACGCACGTTCGCGAGCTGGCTCGTCGTGTCTTCGGCATCCGAGATCGGCACGACGAGTCGCAGCGCCTCGGAGCGCAGCTCGCGCAGCAGGGCGATCTGGCGTGACGACTGCTTGTCGATGGGCTTCTTGCGTTCCGGACACCAACCGCGGTGACGATGCTCTTCGCGATCCGACGGCCGATTTGCGGGGGCACGCTGAGCCTGCCCACACACCGCGCAGAGCTCGAAGCGAACGTCGGGGTGCGGTTGCCCGGCGATGGTCACGGTCTGCGGGTTCGTCGCGTCGTCACGCAGGCCGAGGTTCAACTCGCGCAACACGAGGCGTGGTTGGAGCTCGAATCCGAATCCCGCCGCATCGTTCGCCCAGGCCTCGCGCGCCTCGGCCTCGGCTTCGAACAAGGCGAGCGTCTCGTAGTATTCGCGTTGCCGATCGTCAGCGTCGTCGCCAAGGACGGCGTCGCGATGGGACGCGATGGCATAGACCTGCCCCATCAAGAGGACGCTGCGTCGCTGCCCGACGTCGACGAAACGCGTGTCATTGCAGCGCGGACACGCCGAGACGTTCGTAGCCGTCGTCGATCGCGGCTCGGCATGATGACAGCTCGCGCAGAAGGACCACTCCACGGGAGCGGTATCTCGCTTCAGCTCGACGCCGGTGATCGGTACGCGTCGTGAGCTCGCATAGAACGTGTTGAAGGGCGCGAGCTCGCGGAGCGCCGCGGCCGGCGCCCGCACCCATTCGTAGTGCTCCGGCTCGCGGTTGCCCTCGCGCCGGATGAACGCATCGAGCTTCACGCCGCGCTCGGGGAACGCGTAGTTCGGCAGGATGCTCTCCTCGCAGAGCCAGCCCCAGAGATCCTGCTCCATCAGGAGCTTCAGCTGCTTTCCGACGAACTTGTACTCGTCGGAAAGGCGACGCTTCTCGTCTTCGAGGTCTGCGACCTTCTTCGCCTCCACCTCATCGGTGTCGAGCTGCTTTCGTCGCTCGCCGATCTTTTGCGCCAGCTTCCTCAGATCTTCACGTCGGCGTTGGGTCGCCTCCGTCGCGTCACGCAACCTGCGCTCGATCGGGCTGACGCCATCGGCCTCCTGCTCGAAGAGGGACTGCATCTTCGCGCGCGCCGTGACGGTGAGCTCGGGAAACATCTCGAGGAACGCGTCGCGTAGGGCGCTCCGCTTCGGCGCGATGAACTCCAGTATCGGACCGGGGAATCGCTTCGCCTCCTCGCCGCGGAGCGCGTCGCCGACGCTGCCCGGCATCTTTCCTCCGTCGCGGGCGAAGCAGTCGAAACAGAATGCGAGTGCCTGACGCTTGAGGACTTCCGGCGCGCTGAGGTAACAACCGGGTGGGTGGATCGCGCCCGCCATCGCTTCGAGCGGTTGCTGGAAGAAATACAGGTCGTGCGCGCGCGTCGCGGCGAACGCGAGGACGAGCGCATTTCCGGTCTTCCGTCCCGCGCGACCGACGCGTTGGACGTAGTTCGCCGTGCCGGGCGGCACCGAGCAGAGAAGCGTCGCGCTCAAATCGCCGATGTCGATCCCCATCTCGAGCGTCGGCGTGCACGACAGCAGATTCGGCGAGTCGGGACGCGGTCGCTGCTTGAACTCGAGCTCGAGGTCCTCGCGCGCGGAGCGTTCGAGGAGCCCGGTGTGCTCGCGCGACCAGAGCCGGCCGAGCTGCCCGCGTTCGTACGTCTGCCTGTAGTACGTCGACGAGGGCAAACCCGCCGCTTCGTCCCAGGAATCTCGAGCGTCGAGCGCACGGAAGTGTCCCTTGCATCGATATCGCAGGCACGGAGATCCGATCGGATCCGTGACACTCTGTTCCACCGCGGCGAGCTCGTAACCGCAGGTGTCGCAGCAACGGAAGACGTGCGCGCGGCTCACGTGAAGGACCTCGGGGACGAGCCCCCAGGCCGTGGCCTTGCCGGCGCCCGCGGACTCGTTCGTCGGATGCGGCGCGAGAATCCCCTCGCGCACGAGGAACGGAATCAGCGCGCCATAGGCCGTGGCCGAGGTACCGGGATCGACGTCGACGCCGAGCGCTCGCGAGAGCCAGTCGATCGCCCAGCTCTGCTTGCGCGTCGACGCGATCGAGTCGAACTTCCGAGCCTTGGGCGCGTTCGTGATGAAGAGCGGCCGCGACGTCTGCGGCGGAAACGGCGACATCAGGGGGTTCATCTTCTTGGTGAGAAGGAAGCCCTTGCCCCCATTCACGACGTACCCCTGAAGGAGCGGATCGAGCACGCCGCCGCGAATTCGCAGGCGTGTGAGCACGCCAGCGACCCACGCACGCACCGCGTGCGCAGAGCACCCGGTGAACACCCCGAGCTTCTCGGGCAGCTGCTCGGCGATCGACGCGACGGCTCGGTCGAACCGGTCCCTGTCGACGGTGACGCTAAGGCAGCCGCTCTGTTCGAGGGTGCGGCCGATTCGAGCGGCGACGCCGAGCTCGCGCGCGCCCTCCCACTGCAAGCGGGTCGTGAGATCCGCGATCAGCGCTGGCAGGGGCGGCGGCGTTGGCTCCGCGAGGCTCTCTCCTCGTTTCTCCGCGTCGCGGCGGCGCCGGGCGTGATCGTCGAGAAGCGCGTGCCAATCCTCGACGCTCGCGAGCCAATGGAGATCGGGCGGCAAGAGCGTCGCCGCGGCATCGGGGACGCCGAGCTTCTCGCTCCAGTGATCCCAGACCCGCGCACCGAGGTCGCCGAGCTTGATCGTCCCCTGGTGCGGGACGACCGCGAGCAACGCCGAGCGCACCACGAACCGGTAGGTGCGCGCGCCGAAGAAGCCGGCGCGGTGGGCGGCGTCCTGCACGCTGTCGCTGAACGTGAGGAGCTTGCGATCGGTGTTGAGAGGTGTCGTGAAGAGGTGACCGACCGCGACGCTCGACAGCGTCGTGCCGCGTGCGGCGAGCATGCGCGCGGTGTCCGGCTCGTAGCACGCGGGGCATCGAAGCGCCGCCCCGCCAGGGTCGACGACGAACACCTTCGGCGCATCGCTCTGCGGATCCTTTTCGAGGATCCGACGCGCGCGCGCATCGATCCACCCGTCGCGTGCGGCGCTGTTGTCGAGCGAGTCGTCGCGATGCAGCAGGCGCAGCGTGCTCGCGCGCTCCCGATACGCCCGCGCGATGACGCGATAGTCGAACGACAGCGTCTGGCCCGGCCCCGCCTCCGCGATCAGCCACCCGGTGTGTCCACAGTGTTGGCAGGCATACTGCGGCAGCCAGGCCTGTTCCGGAGGCGGCGGTGCCTCGTCGTAGAAGCGATAGGCGCGCTGCTCACCGACGCGCGAAAGGAGGCGCCGCACCTCTCGGATCCACAGCGTCGCCTGCACGCTGACGAGCGGCATCGCGAATCCAGCCGCCTCGCGCTGCGCGTACGACAACATGCTCAGCGCCGATGCGAACCACCCTTCCCGGTGCGCGGCGGATGCGGCGGAGAAGGATGGCAGCTCGCGCGCAACTGCGCTGACGACCTCGTCGGCGACGATGGGCCGCCGATGCGCGGCGGCGATCAGCTGACGCACGATCGGCACTCGTCGCACCCATCTCCCGAGCGCGACGCGATCGATCGGACCTTTGGCGAGGATCTCTTTGCGCGCCTTTGCGGGCAGCCACGCCTCGATCGCGGTGCGGACGTGCGATTCGGCGTCGTCTCCGGGACCAGGCCAAGGTCCGGGGCTCTCTGGGTACTGCTCCTCGAGCATCGGATCGGGGAAGAACTCGTCGGGCTCGACGCGCGTCTCACCGATGAACGCGTCGTCGGGGAATGGCTGATCGAAGAGCGTCGCCGCGAAGCGGAGCAGCTCGGCGCGCGTATCGCCGCCGCCGCCGACCGTTGCGCTCGTTCCCACCGGGCAGATCGCGTCGGGGTTGCCGAGACGCTTCCCCAGTCGCCGGATCAGACAAGCGACGTCGGTGCCTTGTGCTCCGTCGTAGGTGTGGAGCTCGTCGAGGACGAGATAGCGGAGGGTGTTCGGGCCGTTGTGGGCCCAGAGCGGCGCATCCTTCGGTCGCTGGAGCAGCAAGTCCAACATCCGGTAGTTCGTGAGCAGGATGTCGGGCGGATCGTGTCGGAGGCGATCGTTCACGTCGACGACGTGATCGCGCCCCATGTCGTGATGCTGCCCCTTGCCGCCGATGAACAGGCCCACCCGCACGCGGCCGCGCAAGGATTCCTGCTTCCAGATTGCATCGCCGAACCGCTGCGCTTGATCACCGGCGAGCGCGTTCATCGGGTAGAGGATGATCGCCTTGATCCCTCGTTCGCCACGTTGCACCGCACGGTGCACGTGGTCGAGGACGGGATAGAGGAAGCACTCGGTCTTGCCGCTGCCGGTGCCGGTCGTGATCAGCGTCGCGCGAGGCGTCTGACCGCGGCTCGATAGGCGCTGCCACGCTTGGAGTTGGTGAAGGTGCGGCGGATAATTCGGCGCGACGTCGAGCGGGACCGCCGCGTCCTTCGGCGCCTCCGTGAAGGGGAGCGCGATGCGCAGGTACGGACCTTGGAAGATGCCGTTGCGCCCCGCGAGGAACTCGAAGAGCGCCGCCTCCTCGCGCGGATCACCGAGGGCCCACGTGCTGCGCAGGTAATCGAGCAACGTTGCGCGCAGCTCGCGCGCGACGACCCACGGGATCACGGCGGCAAGTCCCCCAACATCGTGCAGGCAGCGTACCGGATGGCTGCTCGGAGGACCGCGGCATTCCGGCGGTGGCCCGATGAAGGCGCCGCGTCAGCACGCGCTCGAGGGCAATGCGTGAGCGCTGTCACGAGCGGACGACGCTCACGACCTGCCGCGCCTCCCACTCCTTGTACGACTCCCCTGTGCCCTTCACCTTCCAGTGGGCGCGGCCGTTGAGACCGGTCCCCGCCACGACACCTGCCGCAGCCGACGGTGAGTCGAACGCGTACGACTGCGTGAAGCGCAGGAGCGTCGGGTCGCCCTCGAACGGCACGAGCACCGCTTTGTCGCGGAGCGTCTTGCGCAATGCCTTGAGGCCATCGGCGAGCGAGTCGACCTCCTTCACGCGCGCGGTCGATCCGAGCTGGACGACGAATTGTCCATCCAGCACCAGACACTCCGAGCGTGCGTTCTCCCACCGCAGCTCGAGGACCAACGACGGCGTCGCGCTCCTCGCTACCCTCGCCTCGACGGCGAAGACGTTCACGCCGAGGGTCGGCAGGAGTAGTCGGACGTTCTCGTAGAACGTCACCATGTCCGCCGTGTCCGCTTCGGGGAGGCGGTTCCCTCCGGGCACGTTGCCGTTCATCACGTCGGCGCGCTTCGCGCTACGAATGTCGGCGACGAGCCGGGCCTCGAGCCAGCGAACGTGCGCCTTGGTCAGGTTCTCGTCCTTGGAGACGAAGAGCACGACGCTCGTCCACCAGTCCTTCTTGTCGTCGTGGATGGCGAGCCGCTCCCACGCCTCGTCTCCCTCGCCGACGTAGACCGAGAGCCCCGATGCGGACGTGTCGGAGGGGCCGACGAGCAGATAGACACCCGTCCGATGGACCTCGTCACGGCTCGCGAGGCCCACGAGGTCGGTGCGCGGGCACACGAGCGCGAGGCCGGTCCAATTGCCGACCTCGGCCGTGCGGATGCCCTGCGGCGTGCCGTCGATGAGGAAGAGGCGGATGGAGCGTCCGGGCATAGCGACCGCCGCATCGTAGACGAGGGAACGCACGGCGATCTCCGCGGCCGCGTCGTCGCGCTGACACGCGCGGCCGGCGCGTTCTTCCGGTCTCGGACATTGCCGCGCCCCTCTGTTGCTCGCCACAGTCGACGCGATGTTAGCCTCCCGGAATGAAGCGCGACGGGAACGACCCGGCCAACTGGCCCGGCATGGAGGTCGCCATCGAGGGGGCAGGGCTCAGGCCTGCGGACGTTCCAGCGCGTCACCTTGCGGCCTTGCTCGAGGCTGCGGCGGGGCTGTTCGATGCAGTCGCGGCAGAGCGCGGGACGAAGGTCGAACCGCCACGGCTCGTGGAAGTTCGCATCGGGTCGGCCGCCTACCAGTTGCGCTCACCGGACACCGAAGCTGCGGCCGTAGCCGAGGAGCTCGAGGAGCACGTGCGCACACGCGGTCAGGGGGCATCCGCGACTGTGCGCCACGCGCTGGACCGCCTTCACAAAGCGAACAAGGGTCTCGGCTCGATCCGAATCGCGCGGTTCGACGCTCACGGGCGGATGGTGAAGAAGCCCGTGCACCTCGCGCCTCCGTTGTCCGTCGAGGCTTTCGCGTTCGAGGAAGCGCGCGAGATCTCCGGAGTGGTGATCGCTGTGGACGCCGGGCTGCGCAAGGGCGCCGGGGTCAAACTGCGGTTGGACGATGGAGGCGTGCAACTCTTCGACGCCGACATCGGACTGGCGATGCGCGCCGCGCGTCTCTTCACCAAGAGGGTGCGCGCGATGGTCTCGTTCACGATCACTGGCGATCGTGAAGCCGACGGTGCGATCGAAGAGATCGAGGAAGCTTCCGACGAAGAGGGCGCGGACTCGGAACCGCTGATCGCGTTCGACGCTATCGCGGGGAAGCTCTCGTCGCACGGCGTGTCAGCGTCGGCGTGGCTCGACGACCTGCTCGCGGACGACGAGGAGTAGCCCGTGGCGCACCCCTACGCCGTTCTCGACACCGTCGCGGTGGTGCTGCTCTGCACGAAGAAGCAGGGTGACTCCCCCGACGAACGGCTGAAGCAACAGTGGCGCGAGTGCACGCGTGAGTGGGTCGAACATCTCACGCCGCGCGTTCGCTTCGCGATTCCCACCGCGGTGATCGCGGAGCTCGGATACCCGCATCCGCCGAAGGTATTTCTCGAGGAGCTCGCGTCCGCTCTTGGCAGATTCCGCGCACTGCCGCTCACGCGCGGTGGTGGTGAGACCGCTGCGTTGATGGCCGCGGAACGCCTGAAAGAGCGCCAGAAGAAGAAGACTCCCGACGAGGCGCGCGGCGCGGTGAAGTTCGACACGCTGATCGCGGCGACGGCGCACGTGTTCGGCGCGAAGTACGTGCTGACGCACAACAAGCGCGACTTCCGCCGTCCGCTCGCAGTGGTCGGATCATCGGTGGAAGTGATCGATGCGACTGCCGGCCGGCCCGGCCAGCAAATCGCGATGCCGATTCCGCTGAAGCCCGTGAAGTAGATCGGCCAAGCGCCGGCGCGGCGCACCTGCAGGCTTCGCGCATTTCACGCCGTCACGCGTGGGGTTCTTTATCGCTCGTTGAGTCGAACTCACCCGCAACCCGACCACTCTCACCAGCGCCGCCGGCAACGCCGACCATGATGGTCTTCTGCCACGAGTCATGCCCGATGCGGTGGACTCCGCTGCCGCCGCACGACCTCGTCGGCTCGCCCAGAATGCTGGCGAGATCGCGCATCGCCTCGCTGAAGGCGATCGGCGGCACTTCGGACAGCGCGATCAACTCGTCGCAACGCCAGCCGGTAGCGTCGCGCGACGTGCGCAAATTCAGGACGCCGACGGCCTCCTGGCGCCCTGCCGACCCACGTGCGGCGAACTCGAACCCCGGGGCGATCCTGAGCTCGAGGATCTGGGAGGGACCAACGGGGTAGACGAAACCCGCCACCTTGCCACTGTCGGGATAGTGCGCGCGCGGCCGCCAGCCGCCTCGATCGGAGAGCGCGCCGAACGCGGCCGCATCCGCGGCCTGCTTGCACCACCAAACCTGGTCGAACGGCTGCCCTTGGTGCCCTTCTTCATGACGCACCCATGGGCGCCTTCGCGCCCTTTGCCAACCCGATGCGCTCGACGAAGAACGCGTAGGCGAGGCGCATGTCGGCCTCGCGGTCGCGGAGGTCGAACGGCGGGGTGAGGCCCTTGGTGTCGAACTCCTTCGGGAGCGGCGCGCCACGACGCAGGTGGTCCTGCCAGAGCGCGAACGACTTTCGATCGATGCGACCGATACCCTTGTTCGCGGAGAATGCGATCCTTCCGTTGGCGTCGAACCACGTATGACGCTCGTACTCCCGGAGGACTGGGAACTGAGTGCGGTAGACAGTACAGAGCTCGTCGATTGTGAGGCCGAGCTCAAGGGCTGCGAGGGCGTCGATCTCGACGAGGGCCCAGCGGCGCTCGAAGTGGTTGCGCACGGCGGAGACGCGGGACCAAGAATCGGTCGGCTTCGGCCATGCAGAAAGCCGCGGGTCACTCAGCGACCAGCCGGTCGTGCAGTCCGTCCAGAGCAGGTTCCAAAGCGCACCGTAGTGCTCGGTCAAACAATTGAGCCGGAGCCAACGCCCGCCGATCACGTCCGCGATCGCTCCATCGGTCGGTCGAGGCAGCCCCTTACTCTCCTCGGCATGCAGATGACCGCTTCCTCGAGCTCTCACGAAGTAGTCGATTACAAGCGACGCGGAGAGCCCTGACCATCGGCACAGGATGCCGAGGTCCCGCGTACCGATCGAGGCGACGCTGTGGATGTGCGCAGCTCCTGGGGGCACCAGTGCTGGCACGAGTGTCCGTTCTCCGGTCAAGGCGAGCATCTCGCGGTGAACGTGTCGATAGCGCGCGAAGAATGGCGCGCCGAGGAACTTCGGCGATCGTGCCGCATACTCGGACGCGGAACACGCCGGCACGAAGTTCGTCCGCGGCAGGTAGTCGTCGGTGATCGAGGTGAGGTCGATCGGTTCATAGTCGACGTTGTTCCGGCACCCTTCACGCGGCGTCTTGTTGAACGGCGTGCCGACATAGAAGTGAGGCCCTGAAAGAATCCATTCCTCTGGACCACTCGGGAACCGCGTCTCCCTCCTGATCGTGCCGTCCTTCTGGCGCTCGGTCTCATCCCACATCTTGTTGCCGTAGACGTCTTCGCCAAGATCGCCGAGACGGCCGGTGTGCATCGCGAGCTTCCGCAACACCGAGAGCACCTCGTCCGAATGCACCAGCGGGAGGCGCGCGCGCGCGGCCGACGTCCCGGGCTTGTCGAACAACCTAACGAAGAGCGCGAGTTCGCTAGGTCCGATGTGCACCACACGTCGGAGGTGGCCGCGCACCTCGAACTCGCCGCCATCGGTCTTGATCCCGGTCACGTCGCCGGCGCCGTCGTGCGCGACCGAGTCGTCAATCGTACTGGGGTGAAAGAGGTTCGCGATCGAAGCCAGGTGCGGCTCCCGGTCCGCAGCGCTCACCGTCAATGCGTAGGGCCGCAGGTTGTGGACATCCTCGAACAGACGCAGCTCATTCTTGAACCGAAACACCCACCGCAGACGACGATAGGCCTCCTCGCGCAGCGCCCCGCCCTTCGGATCGTCGAAGATCCCGTCTTGATGGATCAACGCAGAGACGCCGGCACCGGCGCTCACCCGCCACGCCTGCACGAGGAAGCACTTGTACAGGTTCGTCTGCACCCCCTGCAGGAGCGCGTAGTTGCTCGGCGCGTTCAGGAACGCCTTCATCCCTTGCGTTTGTCCGGCTTCTTCGAGGTACTCGTCCACCCGGCCCGTCGAATTGAGCACCTCGCTCCGCCGCTTCGCCACGTCACTCGCGCTCACGGCATCGAGCGCGAGCCGCGGATACATCTCCTCGAGCAACCCCTGCTCGTTCCAGTCCACCTTCAGCCACGGCGGGTTCCCGATCACCAGATCGAAACCGCCGCGCCGCACGAACACCTCGGGCGCCTCGAGCTCGAAGCAGAGCGGTCGCGAACGAGCAGACGTCGCGCGGACGACGCCCCACAGATCCCCGGCGCGCACATCCTCCGCCGTCTCGTCGTCGATCGACGGCATCCTGATCTGCGCCACCTCGAGCGGTCGCGACTCCGCACCAAGCACCTCCTCGACCGCCACGATCCACGCACGCCGATCGGGAAGGTGCGAGACGTCGCGGAGCGGCCACGCCCAGAGCGCAGCCCAGAGCTGCATCACGCGCTGTAGCTGACCGTACGGTCCGTCCTCACGATGCAGCTTCGCGATCAGCTGCTCGCGATCGCGCACGCTCTTGAACCCCCCGAGGGGGCGCTCACTCGGTCCCTGCCCCCACACCTCCAGCTGCGGCGCACACTCGCGGAGCACGCGCAGCCGCTCGTCGACCGCGCTCCGCATCAGTGCATCGACGCGCGCGCTCACCGCGGCGAGCCGCTTTCGCTCCTCGGGCGTGGGATCTCCGAGGATCTGCTTCCGCCACGCCTTGAGCTTCTCGATCTCTTCCGGCGCGAGCTCCTTCAGCGCCTTGTCGCCCTCGAACGGGCTCATGTCGGGATGAGCCAGCAAGAAGTGATAGATGCTCCCCGGCGGGCGCTCGCCGGCGACGACCTGTTCGACGGTGAGCACGCGCGGCGGCGTGCGTTGCCAACGCGCGGTCTTGAGTTGCGCCACCAGGCGCTTCAGGAGCTTCGCGAGCTTCTCGGCGCGCTCCTCCGCCCCCTCCTCATTGGCGCTCTCCTCCTCCTCGTCCTTCGCTTCCTCGGCGAGGTCCACCTCGATCCGATCGCGAAGCGCGTTCACCGCTGCCGCCGATTGCCCCTCCCAGCCCTTCAACACCGTGCCGAGGCGCTCCTCGAGCTCGAGCGGCGGTGACTGCTTGATCAACAGCGCGATCGCCTTCGCGAACGGCTCGTCGCTCGCGAACGCGTCCTCGTCGTACACCGCGAAGCGCGCGCCGATCAGGCTGTTGCCGACGAACAGGCGCGCCGCGAAGCTCGGTGCCGGTTGTCGCTCGTGCATCGTCGCGAGCCACAAGCTGACGCTCGCGAGCCGCGTCGCCATCGGGTTGAGGTCGACGCCGTAGACCCGCTCCTCCGCAAGGAACGCTTTGACCTGCTGCTTCACGCGCACGTAGTCGCCGACCGGTACCCGTTCGCCAGTCTCGCGCTGCTTGCGTTCGAGATACGCGTCGGCGAGCTGATCGATCGTCTCGACGAGGAACGCGCCGCTCCCCATCGCGGGCTCGCAGATGGTCAGCTCGAGGATGTCGTCCGCGCTCTTCCCCTGGAGCAGCTCCTTCAGCGCGTACTTCACCAGGCACTGGGTGAGCACCTGGGGCGTGTAGTAACTCGCGCTGCGCTCGCGATCGCGCCCGGCTAGGCGGAAGATGAACGTCCCTTGCGGGTACTTGTGGCGTTGCCGCACCTCGCGACCGTGCTCGTCGCGCGCGGGGAACGAGAGCTCGTCGTCGCTGTAGCGCCCGAGCTCGCGCTCCGGAACGAAGTGGCTCTGCTGGGTGTCATCGGTGGTCTCGCCTACGCGATGCACCTCGTACAAGATCTCTTTTGCGAAGAACCCGCTGTAACTGAGGAGGCCCTCGTACACCGCACCGAGCTCGCCGATTCCGAGCTGCGCGTAGCTGATACGCCCACGCCCCCACGTCTTGCCCGATCCGCGGCGACCCTCCGGCGAGAGCGAGAGCAGACGGATGATCTTCTGCAGGACCTCGTTCCGCAGCTTCACGCGCGAGAGCCGCGGCGTCGCTTCGCGCGAGAAGAGCGTGCTGTGCAGGCCCTTCAGCGTGAACCCGCGCGCGAGGAAATCGCCCGCGGCACGATCCTGGAGCGACACGAGCGCCGCCTGCAGCGGCTCGAAGCCGTCGTTCACGATCTCGAACAGGCGCTGGATGCTCTCGTGGAAGAAGAGCCCGTCGCGCGCCTCCGGCGTCGTGAGCGGCACCTGCTCGAGCTCGCGAAGAACTTCGAGGCTGTAACCACGCGCATACTCCTCGGCGCCCATCGGGAGCCCGTGCAGCTCGGGCGCGCGCGCCTCGGCGTAGAAGAGGAACAAGAGCCGGAAGAGGTAGACGAGGCAGTCCTCAGTCAGATCCCGCGCCGCCCGATCGGTGAACAGGGGCTTCTTCAGCGTGGTCCGGTAGTAGTGCACCACCTCGTTGCCGAGCAGCTCGACGGCCTCGCGCGCCGCGTACTTCAGCTCCTTCGAGACACCGACCGCGTGCTTGTGCGATCGCTCGGTGAGGTCGTCGTGCAGCGCACGTCCCGCCGTCGGCGCGAGGAGCGGACGCCCGAGGAGGCTCGCGGTGATCTTCAGCGCCGTCGCGTCGTTGCGCCGAAGGAGCACATCGAAGTCGAAACGCAGGTGCTGGCCACGCCCCCACCGCGCGCGCTCGGCGAGCACGACCTCGTGCGCGCCGATCAACATCACCCACGCCGGCGCCGCCTCGTTCTCGAAGATCGCGGAGATGACGTCGCCGAGAGCCATGTCCCGTGGACGCATGAAGCCCTGCGTGCGGATCACGTCGGGAAGGTGCGGCAGCACGCCGGCGGTCTGCTCCAGGAGATCGAGGCCCTCGTCCCCGAGCCCGCCCTCCATCGCGACCAGGTACGGCCGATCGCCATGCGCGAGCTCCGCGAGGATCGGCACCGCTTCCTTGCCGCTCTCGGCGCGCTCGATCGCCACATACGCGTCGGTGTGCCGCTCGAACCCGAGCGCCTCGAGCGTGCGCACCGAGAGGTCGTGCACGATCTCCCGACGCGTGCCCGGCGTGAGCAGACGCGCCTCGTCGAGCGCCCGGAGCATGTGCGCACGCAGTCCGCGAATCCGCGCGGCGATCGCCTCGATCTCGGCGCGCGACGCCTCGTCGCGTGCGCCGATGTCCTCGGCGAGCCTCTCCTGGAAGTAGTGCGCGCTGAAGAACTCGCCGACGTTCTCGATGCCCGTCAGATCGCCCGCCATCACTCCCCCGCGAAGACGGCGACGAGCCGCACATACGGCGCGCCCGCGCTCTGTAGCGAGCGGAGGAGCTGCTCGTGGTTCTGCTTCACCTGCTCGACGTGTCTCCGCTCCGACGCGATCCGCGCGTGCAGATGCTTCGGGAGCTTGCCGCTGCTCGACTCCCACTTGTCACGCCGCTTGTCGATCTCCGCGATGCTGCGTGCGACCCATGCCTCGAGCCTGCGCTGCTCATGACGCGCCCGCTTGAGGAGATCATCCCGCACTTGTTGTTGCCGCATGCGGAGCACGCGGCCACGCGCCTCCTCGACGACCGACGGCACGAGCGCCTGCAAGGGCGCCATGCGCTTGCTCGGCTCGCCTCGATTCACGAGGGTGTCGCGGAGCCCCACGCGCTCGATGACCCCCTCGAGATCGAGCGAGGACTCCTGCAGCTTCTCACCCTGCGCGGCGATCCCGAGGAACCGCGCGTCGACGGCTTCGGACTCGTGGTTGAACAACATCCCCTGCATGAGGAACACCGACGCGCCGCGGCCGACCGAGGGCGCGACGATCACCGGCGCCTGCCCGCGCGCGTACGCCGACCCGAGCGCGTCGAGCAGCCACTCGACGAGCGGATGCTGCTCCCACAGCAGGTGCCACTCCGGCCATCGCCCCTCGCCGTCGAGCGCTGCGCGCAGCTTGCTCGCGATCACCTCGCGCCCCATCACCAGCTGATAGGGCTTCCCGCGAGCGGGGATGCCTTCACGCGGGAGGAATGGCTCGCGGTGCCGGCGGAACGGCTCAGGCGGCTCGATGGTGACGGCCTGGTCGGCGTCGTGCGCGGTCCACTTCAAGGGCTCTTCGCCGACGACCGGATCCTTCTCGAGGTGACGCAGCGCCGAGACCAGCAGCGAGTAGTCGTCCGCGAAGAGCGTCTGCCCTTCGTCGACCAACCTCTCGAGCCCTGGCGTCGCCGCTTGCTCCCTCTGCACCTCGGCGAACAGCTTCAGCAGATCGATCTCGGGCTCGTCGAAGGGCTGCTCCGGTCGCGCGTCGTCGGCCTCCGTCGGTTCGTCCTCGTCTCCCAGCTCGCCCTCCGCCACGCCTACCTGCAACGGCGCATCGGGCAGGAGCTGGCGAGGATCCCGCCCCTTCGCGACGCCGCGCACGAGGAACTCCTCCTCGCGCTCGGCGTCGTACAGGCCGAGGAGCGCGCCGGCGTCGCCGAGCTGCCGCTCGACCTCCTTCTCCTTCTGGATCAGGCGATCGACGACATGCTGATCGGCGGTCCGGGTCGCGGTGTGCGTGACCAAGTACCCGAGGCGCGGGGCCGCCTGCTGGCCGAACCGATCGATGCGCCCGTTCCGCTGCGTGAGCCGGATCAGCGACCACGGCACGTCGAAGTGGAACAGGTCGTGGCACTGATGGTGGAGGTTCACGCCCTCCGACGCCGCATCGGAGCAAAGCAAGACGCGTAGCGGACTGTCCGCGTGCCCGAACGCCTCGACGAGGGTGCGCTGCTTCACGTCATTCCCCGGATCGGCCGTGAACACGCCGATCGCGGCGTCCTTCATCTTCAGCTCGGAGCGCAGTGCCTCCTCGAGCACCTCGAGCGTTCGAATGCGTTCGGAGAACACGACCACGCGCGGCGATCGGGCCGTTCCGTCGAACCCGATGGCGCGCAGCCGGTCGAAGAACATGCGCAGCTTGCCGAAGCCCGCGGCCGCCGCCTCGACGACGGGACGCAACGCCTCGAGCGTCACGATGTCGCGCTCGAGCCGCAGCGCGTTCGGATGCGGCCCGTCCGTGCTTGGGAGCGCCGCCTTGCGTGTGTTCGCGATCCGGTTTTCGATGCTCTCGAGGCACGCGTGCGGGCTCGAAAGGTACGCCTTGATCAGCGTCCAGCGCACGAGAGCGTCCTCGCGTACGCGCTTCCGTCCGAACGCGGACAGGCGCAGCGCGTGGAGCGCGGCGAGCGCGCTCTCCTCGGCGGGGGAGGCGCTCGCGACGTGCGTCTCGACGACGCGATCACGAAGTTGCTTCCCGGCCTCTCCCTCCACGTCCTTCTTGAACCTGCGCACGTAGAGGTGCGCGATGTCCTCCTTGGTGAAGGACTTCGCGTTCGCGATGCTCGTGGGATCGAGCATCCGCATCAGATTCGCGAAGCTCTCCGCGCGCCCGTTGTGCGGCGTCGCGCTCGTGAGCACCAGCGCGTCACACTGCGACGCGAGCAGCCGCGCGAGATCGCCGCGTTGGCTCCCCTGGTTGGCGACGTTGTGGCACTCGTCGACGACGATCACGTCCCAGCGGATCTCCTCGAGCCACGCGCGATAGAGGCCGTGGTTCTTGAGGGTGTCCATCGAAACGATGACCCGATCGAAGTAGCTGAACGGATTGCGGTTGGCCGGGATCTTCGCCTGCACGCGCGTGAGCCCCTCGGAGTCGAGACGCACGAGCGGCAACGTGAACCGCGCCCAGAGTTCGCGCTGCAGCTGCGCGAGCATGCTCCGGATCGCCACGACGAGGATCCGTCGTGCACGACCGCGCTTGATCAGCTCGCTCAACACGATGCCGATCTCGACGGTTTTCCCGAGGCCCGTGCCGTCGGCGATCAAGATTCGCGGCCTGAGCTGACCGAGGCTCTTGTTCGCGGGGACGAGCTGATACGGCATGACGTCGAGCGCGCCGCGGTGCCCGATCGCGATCCTGTCGTGCGTCGGCGGCGTGCGCCGGAGCAGCGTCTCGAGGTACAGCTTCGTCTGTCGATACTCGGGGGAGCCATCGACCACGAGCTTGGTGTCCTCAGGGCGGACGGGAACGATCTCCTTCTCGAGCGGCGTCAGGAAGATCGCTTGGTGGTAGCGAACGAGATCGCTCACCCCTTGAACGTGAAGGGCATGCCCGCCCAGCGGCAGCGCGAGGCACTTCTGCACTGCCCACTCCTCACCGCGAATGCGCACGCGCGATCCAGGCGCGTACGTCTGCTCGGCCACAGCAGTCATCCGTCGATCACCAAGTCATCGCGCCCGATTTCGCGGACGACGGCGTTGAAGACGAACACATCGTCGTCGAGGCCGGTGATGCTCGCGTCGTCGGGGACAGCATCATCGCGCGACACGAAGTAGCGCGCGGCACCGACGATGGCAGCGCGATGTGCCGGTGATGACGACGCCGTGTGATCGAGCAGGAGCTCGAGGCG
The DNA here is from genome assembly GCA_046593995.1 of Polyangiales bacterium. Lineage (GTDB taxonomy): Bacteria > Myxococcota_A > Polyangia > Polyangiales > JADJMO01 > JALHOE01. The sequence goes on along the minus strand of JBKJQC010001201.1, from coordinate 2,163 downwards.
CTCGCAGAGCAGCTCGGCGAGGTCGACCGAGACGAGCTCGGAGGTGCGCTGCGTTCTGACGAGCGCGTCGTAGTGGTCGCGAACGCTCACCTTCAGCGCGCCGAGCTCCGCACCCTGCAGGTCCGCTCGAAGCGACGCCAAGATTTGCAACGCACGGCTGTCCACGCAGTCCTCCGACGCCAATGGTAGCGGGAACGCGCGCCGATCGCCGCAGCAACCTGCGCGATCGGGCGCGGCGCCGCCGTGCGAGAACGACGACGTCCATGACTGGGTCGGCCGACCCGAGGATCACACCGCGCGGTAGACCTTCGCGATGCGCATGAGCAAGCCCGCCGACGGAGCGCGCTTGCTGCCCAGTCCCTCGATCACCCACGAGAGCATGATCCAGTTCGGAAACACGTCGAACGCGCACGAGGTCACGACCTCGTGGCTCCAGTTCAGGCGCACGTCGAGGATGGCCTCCGCAGCGAACTCTCGATCGAGCACGTTCATCCGCTCGACGAAGCGTCGCATCCCGGCGACGCCATCGACCGCGAGGTCGACGTACGCGCGCCTCTTGCCGTGCCCGGAGCACGAAGCCTTCGTCACGACGGTCGGACTTGCCCGCAACGCCTCGACGAGCGGCGCAATCTCCGGGTCGATCGGCGCGTAGATGTCGCCCGGCGGGCGGCTCGGACTGTCCTCGTCCGCCGGGGTCGGCGCGGCTTCACTCGCCTCCACGATGCGGATGGATCTTGCGGCACCGGGCTCACGCTCGATGAGTCCCTTCTCCGCGAGGACAATCACCATGCGATGGACCGCGGGGGGCGACACGCAGAAGTACGCCTGCATGTCGGCCTCCGAGGGCGACCTCCGGTGCACGGCGCGGTAGTTGCCGATGAAGTCGAGGTAGGCGCGCTGCTTCGGCGTCGGCAGGCCCAGGCGCTTTTCGGCGGCGTTCATGGGCCGCGACTGTAGTCGAGCTCTGGAGCGGCGTCGGTCCTCGAAGGCGCTCATGCGGTGATGCGCGTCCGCTGCTCGAGACGAGGATAGACGCGGATGTCGCGGTCGCGCCCGCGCCCTCGCAGCGGTTCGCGACCTCTCGCGATGCAGGACGACGAGGACTCACGCCTTCAGTGCAGCCGCCTCCCGCACGGAGCCGGCTTTGCTCGTCGCGGCGAAGCCGTGCAGGCCGCCCAGTGCCGGCGGCATCGCTGTCTGGCAGACAACCGCGGCACGCGGCGCGCCACACTGTTCGCCGACGAGGAGGTCGCGTCCGCCGAGTGCACCGCCCCGCACCTCGCGCATCGAGAGCGTGTCGACCGCGGACATCGCGATCGAAGCGACGTCACAGCCGCTCTTCATCGGGTAGGTCGGCCTCATCGACCTCCTCGCACACCACAATGACTACCCGGTGGCGACGCACAACGCCAACTGGGCGCGCGGTAGTTGAACGAAGCCGCTTCGCGGCGGTGGTGCGCGCATCGAGCGTGATGTCGGGCGCGTAGGCGCTTCGCTGATCCGCTGACCCTCGCGTTGTGCGACGTCGCGCAGGCGGTCGCTTCGTGGCGTGTCGGGCCCGCGAGGTGCGCTCGGGTCTGAAAAGCGGTCCCCTCGATTCCGGCGGCATTCGCAGTGCTGCCGGAACCGAGGAGGACCTCATGACCACGACTTGGCAGAAGCGAATGAAAGCGGATCTCGAGGCCGGAAGCTACGCGTCGGGAACGTGCGAGCAATACGTGCGCTGCGCTGCGCGGTTCGTCGACCGCTTCCGGCGGGCGCCGGAGCAACTGGGCCAGCAGCAGATCCGCGTGTACTTCGACGGCGCGCGGAAGGGTGAGAAGCGCAGCCCGTCGTGGCTGAAGCTGCACATGGCCGGCGTGCGCTTCCTCTACGGCGTCACGCTCGGGCGCCCGCAGGACGTGTCGTGGATGCGATGGCCGCGGGTGTCGTCGCCGCTGCCGGTGATCTTGAGCGGGCAGGAGATCGTCGCGCTGCTCAGGGCGATCAGCTCGCCGCTGTACCGCGCGGTCTCGATGACGATGTACGGCGCCGGGCTGCGCATCAGCGAGGCGTGCAAGCTCGAGGTCGGTGACATCGACAGCCGTCGCGGCGTGATCCACGTCGTCGGCAAGGGCGGTCGCCGCCGGTACGTGATGCTGAGCGAGACGCTGCTCCACGCGC
>JBKJQC010001073.1:0-2624 GCA_046593995.1 Polyangiales bacterium | reverse complement strand
TTCGCGAGCCGCGTCGGCGCGACGCCTGCGCCCCACAGCACGGTGCGGGACTCGATCCGCTCGTCGCCGTGTCGGTGAAGGATCCCGATGGCGTGCTGCCGAACAGCGACGAGCGGATCGAGTCCCGCACCGTGCTGTGGGGCGCAGGCGTCGCGCCGACGCGGCTCGCGAAGACGCTCGGTGTGCCGCTCGACCGGGGCGGCCGCGTCCTCGTGGAAGAGGATCTACGGATCCCGGGCCACGACGAGGCGTACGCGATCGGCGACGCGACGACGTTCCTCCACACGCCCGACAAGCAGCCGCTTCCCGGCGTGAGCCCGGTCGCGATGCAGCAGGCGCGCGCGGTCGCGAAGTCGATCCTCGCGACGCTCTCCCACGGGCGTCACCCGATCCGCGAGCGCTTCGAGTACTTCGACAAAGGCACGATGGCGACCATCGGGCGCAAACGCGCGATCGCGCAGGCCGGCGCGCTGCGGCTCACCGGCTTCATGGCGTGGATGGCGTGGCTCGTGGTGCACATCTGGTATCTGATCGGCTTCCGTAACCGCTTCGCAGTGATGGCCGGCTGGATCTACAACTACTTCACGTATCAGAGAGGCGCGCGCCTGATCACGGGGCACTGGGAGCCGCGGCGGGTCACCGCGCCGATCGTCGAGCCGGTCGTCGCGGGAGATCGCACGCAGGCTCCGCGCGACGCGCCACGTCCGGCCGCGTCAGCGCCGCCGTCGTAGGAGGTACGCAACGTCTCCGCGCGACATGAGATTTTCGACGAATCGTTTTGAATATTCGAGCCGCGTCGAATGCTCGCGCCGACCAAAAATTGCCTCGTAGCATGCATGGATGAGCAATTCCTTCTCTGCAGTCAGCGTCTCTTCGCTCACCCTCGCTGCACTCATCGCAACTACGAGCACCGCATCCGCACAGCAGCCGGCCCCGGCCGGGTCTCCGCCGCCTCCCGGCGGCCCGGTCTACGCGCCACCGCCCAGCAACGCGCCTCCCGCAGGCGCCCCTGCGAACGGCGCGCCCACGGCCCAAGAGGACGGTCGCGAGCACCGCGGCTTCTACATGCGTCTCGGCGCAGGATACGGCATCGCGAACACGACCGAGGAGGCCGGCGGCGCGTCTCTCAAGGTCAAGGGCTCGGGCGCTTCGTTCCTCGGTTCGTGGGGCGGTTCGATCATCCCGGGCCTGGCGATCGCGGGCACGCTGTTCATGCACGGTCCCTACAAACCGAGCATCAATTTCAATGGGATGGAGGTCAAATCGGACAAGTCCGTCTTCCTCCTCACCCTCGGACCGACCGTCGACTGGTTCCCCGATCCCAAGGGCGGGCTGCACGTCGGCGCGCATCTCCACTACGCCACGTTCAACGCCGTCAACTACACGTCCGGCGGCTGGGGCGGCGCGCTGTTCGGCGGCTACGACATCGCCATCGGAGGAAAGTGGGCCATCGGTCCCCTCGTCCAGCTGATGTACGCGAGCACCAGCAAGGACAACTTCAAGGACAGCACGCTGTCGGTCGTCGGCATGATCAACGTGCTCGACTACTGACGCTCTGAGCCGCCGGAGGAGTCACTTGCGTGACTTGCCCGCGAACCACGAGACCGCAGCCGTGAACTGCTGCGGGCTCCCGTGCTGCGTGGATCCCGGCCCGTCGTAAGGGGCTGGGGTCGGCACCACGTAGCCGCTCGCCTTCATGCCGTTCACGATCGTCGTCGCGTGGGTCAACGCGCCGCCGGGGCCGGCTTGACCGTGCGATGCGAACCCGAGCGCCGCGGCCGTCTTCTCCGGGACGTCGCTCGCGTTCACGTCGTTCGCCCAATACGCCGCGAACCACGATTGCCGGAGGTGGAAGCCGAGCTTCAGGCCGGCGCGCGTCCCCGCGGACTCCGAGAGCAGGTACGTGCGATCGTTGTCGACGTCGTACTTGCTCCGCACGTCGTCGAGCACCGTCGCTCCGGCCGCTCCGTCGTCGAAGTAGATCTGACCGTCGATCACCGCACGGATGAAGGTGGCCGTTCCCGTCGAGGGTCCGAGCGCGTTCAGGTTGTTGGTCATCTGCTGGCCGCCCTCGACGCCGCTGAACACGATCATCAGCGGCGTCGGCTGCGAGGTGGCCGTCGCCGGAGCGAGCAGTCGATAGGTGATGGTGCCCGCGGTGAACGTCGTGCCGTTGGCCGGCGCGGTCCCGCCGGTCCCCTTCGACGAGCCACCGAACGAAGGCGTGCCGCTCGGGAGCGAGGTGTCCGTCGTGACATCGGGTTTGCCGGTATCGGTCGCCGTGCCGGTGTCGTTCGACGCGCCGTCGCTCGGCTTGCCGTCGGCCGCGACGAGCGTGTCCGTGCGCGCGACGTCGTCCGCGACGGCGTCGTCGACCTGCGCATCGTCGGTCTCGGCCGCGTCGGGATCGGTCGAGGACTCGGTGCTCGACGAGCACCCCGTCAGGAGCGGCAGCAATGCGAGGAGGAGGTGGCGCACGTGCATCAGCGTAGCCGCACCCCGTCGCCTGCACCCAGCAGCGCTACGACAGCCAGCGATTCAGCCAGCCGAGGAACTCGCCGTACCAGTGGAGCGAGTTCTGCGGCTTGAGGATCCAGTGGTTCTCGTCCGGGTAGTAGACGAGG
>JBKJQC010000820.1:0-5897 GCA_046593995.1 Polyangiales bacterium | reverse complement strand
GAATACGACGGCACGTCGTGGGTGCAGATCGCGACGAGCGGCATCGTGCCGACCGCGAGGAGCGAGGCCGGCATCGCGTTCGACCCCATTCGCCAGCGCCTGGTGGTCCACGGAGGCACGCCCATCGGACGGCAGGAGACGTTGCTCTGGGACGGCACCTCGTGGGCGAAGACCGTCGGGCCGAGCCGCGCTGGGCATGCGCTCGCGTTCGACACGCGCACCGGGAAGACCCTGCTCTTCAGCGGCAGCGAGGACACGATCGTCTCGCCGACGACGTGGTCTTGGGATGGGCTCGTCTGGGCGCAGGTCCCGGTCGCTCTCCTACCGGCACGCCACGGGGCGGCCACTGCGTACAACACCGTTCGGTCACGGCCCTTCGTCTTCGGCGGAACCGATATCAATTTGGCGCTGCTCGGCGACGCGTTGGAGATGACCGGCAATCCGGCCGACAGCGGCTGGGCCGACAAGCCACCCGCTGGGCTGGCACCGACGGCACGCAAGGGCGCAGCGGCCGCCTATGACTCGAGCCGGCGCCGCATCGTGCTCGTCGCCGGCATCGGCGTCACCGGCGACCTGCAGGACACATGGTTCGGCTCGAGCATCGACGAACCGTGCACGACCGACGCCGTCTGCGATCAAGGAGCATGTCGTGCGGGCTTCTGCTGCGATGGAGCCGCGTGCACGCAGTCGTGCACCGATGCGCAGTGCGTCGTCGCGAGCTCCGACAGCTTCTGCAGCGATGGAGGAACGTGCGCTCCGCGGCTCTCGCCCGGCGCCGCGTGCACGCGCAACGAGATGTGCGGGCTCGGCTTCTGCGTCGCTGGGGTGTGCTGCAACTCGCCCTGCCAGGGCGAGTGCCAGTCGTGCGGCACCGGGACGTGCGTCACCGCCACGTGCCCGGATTCAGGCATGAAGGATTCCGGGACGCCGGACTCCGCGACGCCGGACTCCGCGACGCCGGACTCCGCGACGCCCCCGGTGCCGACCTCGACCCGCCGAGAAGCGTGGAGCAGCGCGACGCCGGTGTCCGGCGTCTGCAGTAGTGCCGCGCCCGGCCACTCCGGCGGGGGAGCGATGCTCTTGGTCGGCCTGATCGGCGTCTCGATCCTCCGGCGGCTGCGCGCGCGTCGCTCTCGCGGCGCCGCGGCAAGCGCGACGCTCCTCGCGCTCTCGAGCTGCACCGGCCAATACAACATGGACGCCGCGGAGCCTTGTCGCAACGCGGGCTATGCGGTCGCGAGCCGCACGCACGGGTGCACCGGCGACCAAGCGCTCGCCAACGCGCGCTACGAGCAGGTGCGGGCCGGGTACCGCTGCACGGTCGAGGTGCCCGATCTCGACGACTTCCTTTGCGCGGACGCCATGAACAATCTGACGTGCGAGCAGGTGAAGGAGTACGGGCAGAACTTCGACCGGTGGTTCTCGGAGTCGGTCAGCTGCGGCCAGATCCTCGAGCACGCGGACGGTACGCCGTTGCCGAGCGCGTACCTCGCGGTTCCCGATTCCGACCCTGGTGCCACGCCCGTCTGCAAAGCGGCGCTCGCGGCCTTCGGCGACCGACTCAATGCCTGTCTCGGGGGCGGAGGGTCCCCCGAATACGTGCGCGCGCAGTTCCTCGGGAAGTTCGGCTGCGCCGGGCGGCCCGACGCGATCCCCGCGAAGGACGCGTGCGTGCAGGACATCCCGAACATCCGCTGCACCGATCACCTCGACGATCCCAAAGTCAGCATCCCGCTGCACTACCGCGCTGGCTCGGCTGCCTGCATCGCCCTCTTCCCGGAGTTGCCACCGTGAAGGGCGCGGCGATCGCGATCCTGGGAACGGTGACGTTGCCTCGCGCTCTCGACGCTCTACGCGGGGCCCGCGCGGGCGCAGTCGTCGGTGGCGGCGCCACTCTGCGGCAACGTGAACCGCGAGGACTCGGGAAACATGATCGACTGGGAGCGGCCCCCGATCCGCAACACGGTCGGCTACCGGACGATGACCCACGCGATCTTCACCAACGTGCAGGCCTACGGGGCGGTCGGCATGACCGAGAAGCGCCTGTTCCCGCTGCTCGCGGCGGAGGGCGCGACGTTCGCGCTCGACATGGACTACACGTTCACCGGCGGTGCGATCCGCCTGCCGATCTGCCCCAAGATCGGCGAAGGCTCCGAGCTGAGGATGGGCAAGGTCGATCTCGGGGTCGCGACCTACGGCGTCGGCTACCGTTGGAATGCGTTCAGCTTCCACGTCGCGCTCAGCGTCGCGACCCATTACATCTCGAACGGCGAGACGATGAACCGCGGGATCGTGGGCATCGGCCTACCGCTCTTCGCCATGGCCTATTTCCCGGTCTCGTTCTACAAGCCGACGTTCTACCGCGACAACATGTCGGCGTCGTATTCGCACTTGCTCGGGGCTTCGTACAACAGTCCGATCGGAGCGCTCTCCATCGCGTACTCGACCGATCGCGGCATCTACTCGAACATCACCGGCACCAAGGTGAAGCTGTTCGCGGGCTTTCTCGCCCGAGAGGCGCTGAAGGACCTGCCATACCTGAGCTTGGGGCTCGCCTCGCTCGACTTCCTCGTGTCGCCCGCGATGCGAAAGCTGTTCGGCGACACGTCGATCTACGTCCGCAAGCTGCAGTTCGTCGGCCTCACACCGCCCGAGCCCTCGAACGAAGAGACGAGCACCGCCAAGGTCGAGCGGACGTCGTTCGTGACCCAGCACTTCGAGCAGACCGGCATCGCCGAGATGGTCGACGTCTTCGTCGCCTACTCGACGTCGCCGAAGCCGATGCTCTACGAGGCGACGCTCGGGCTCCACACAGTCGGGTACCGCTCGCCGAAATCACTGATCGCGACGGCGAGCCGCAAGGTCGAAGAGCGCCCGGACAGCTATGGCGTCAACGTGTCGGTGGGCGTCATCCAGCTCCCGGATCTCTGGTACTACGGCGTGCAGGGCGGATACCGCTTCAAGGCCTCGGTGAGCGTGGCGGCGTCGAGCGGCGGCGTCGTCTTCGCGACGGGGCTCTCCGTGAACGACGCCGACATCCTCAGCGTGTTCCCCTACGCGTACAACGCACCGCAGTTCTTCTTCCTCGTCGCGGGCAACGGCAAGTGAGCGATCACCACGGGCGGGCGTCGTGGAAGCGTCGTTCGCCGGTGGCGGCGTCGAAGACGTGCAGGTGGGAGACGCTCGACTCGTGGCCGCGGAGCCGCACCTGATCGCCGACGAGGGTCAGCTCCACGCGGTTGCGATACTTCGAGTGCGAGATCGGCGGGAGGTCGATCGCACCCGTCCACACCAGGTCACCGGTGCCGAGCGCGTGCGCCATGATCGAGACGCCGGTGGCGATCGGCGAGTGGCTCTCGATGATCACGCGATCGCCGTGCGCGACGGCCGTCGCGTCATCGTGGTGCGTAGGCGCGTGCGGGCGTGACCACAGCATGACGCCGTGGAGGTCGAGGAAACGCAGCTCGGGGTTCAGGACCACGAGCCCGGCGATCGTCCCGTCGGCGCGCTCTGCCACGGCCGCGATCTCCTGCTCGATCGAGGCCATGATGACACCGTCGGCGAGCCTGACGACGAGCCCACGCGTCACGCTCCCTGGTGAAGAGGCGCCGAACCACGGGGACGACGAGAACACGAGGTGGTGCGGCCCGTCGTGCGTGAGCCGGTAGCTCACGCCGCTCGGATCGCCCGGTCGCGCGAGCTCGATCCGCTTCGCCCAACGGATCTTCGCGTCGAGATCGTGGCACGCGAGGTCGTACGCCGAGCCGGTGACCTGCGCGACGCTGCAGAAGGCGTCGCGCGAGGCGGGGATGGAGAGACGATGGAGATCGCCGTAGAGCGTCCCGAGCGTCACGCTCGCTCGGGTGCCGTCGCTGCGGAGCACGGTGACGGTGCCGTCGGCGCGCCGCATCATGACGCGTCCGGCGAGCTCCTGCGCTTCGAGGACGTCGCCGCTGCCGCCTCCCGTGAGCTGCTGTTTGCTGCCGTTCGACTTCAGGAAGACGCGCAGCTCCTCGCCGTCGCCGCAGAAGATCCGCTCTCGCCCCTGCGAGAGGAACGCGCACGACGCGACGGTCGACCAGCGCGGCGCGCCCGTCGCGAGATCGAACGCGGCGAGGCGCCCGTCCTTCCCGAGGACGAACGCGGAGCGGCCGTCGGAGAGCTCCTCCTTCGGCAGATCCGGCGTGAGGACGTGTGCGACCGTGCCGCTCCGGAGATCGACGATGCGACCGTGCAGCACGATGCGGTCGAGGACGACCGGTGGCTGTGGCGCTGCGTCGATCGCCGGCGCGGGATCCTTCGCGATGACGACGTCCGGCGCGCGGCGGCACGAGACCAGCGCGAGGAAGACGATCGCGGCTGCGCGCATGGACGGAGCTTCCCGCGATCCACGCCGCGCGGCCAGGCGATACACTCCCGCCGTGATCGTCCTTGCACGAGGGCTGCTCGTCTCCATCGCCGCCTGCCTCGGCTGCGCGACCGAGCCGAGCGCGCTCGCCGGCGTCGCGCCCGACGTGGGCGTGGTCGCCACGGACGCCGCCCCGGAGACCCGGGACACGACGAAGCCGCCGGGCACGCTGCGCATCGCGGCATTCAACGTGCGCAGGCTCTTCGACGAGCGCTGCGACTCCGGCGCTTGCGGAGGCAGCGACTTCGAGGCCGTCCTCTCGGCGAGCGCGATCGAAGCGCGCACGACGGTGCTCGCGCAGAAGCTCGGCACGCTCGGCGCCGAGGCGATCTGCCTCGAGGAGATCGAGACGAGCGCGCTCCTCGACGCCATCGCCAAGAAGATGTCCTACCCGACGAGCGTGCTCGGCGAGATCGACCAGACCGCGTCGCTCGACGTCGGGCTCCTCTCGACGTTCCCGCTGATCACGACGAAGAAGCACCGCGATCGGGTGGTGCTGACGCGGCCCGACGGCTCGACGACGACGTTCGCGCGCGAGCTCCTCGAGGTGCACCTCGACGTGCGCGGGAAGCGCGCAATCGTCTTCTGCGCGCACTTCCGCTCGAAGGCGAACGACGATCCCGGGCGACGGCTCGCCGAGGCGCAGGCCGCGCGGGAGATCATCTCGGCGGCCGCGGTGGAGAACGTCGGCGCGCTCGTGGTGCTCGGCGGAGATCTCAACGACGTGCCCGGCTCCCCACCGCTCGACGCGCTCGAGGAAGGGGGCGCGCTCGCGCGGCTCTCGGCCTCCCTGCCGATCGAGCAGATCGCCACGTACTGGTTCGAGAGCAGAGGGAGCGCGATCGACCACCTGCATCTCGCGACGGCGAACGGCGGGCTCCTCCGCTTCGAGCCCGGCTCGTTCCACGTGGCGCGCGACGCGGACGGGCGGGCGTTCGCCGGCTCCGATCACGCGGCGGTGTACGCTGACTTCCGAGGGTTCTGACGCGTGAAGACCCGCAAAGTACGCAGTTCCGACGGCATCTCCCTCCACGTCGAGGATCACGGCGCGGGCCCCCGAGCGATGCTCCTGTGCAACGGGCTCTACTGCTCGACGCACTATTACGACGAGTGGGTGGCGCAGTTCGCCTTCGATCACCGCGTCGTGACGTTCGACTACCGAGGTCACGGCGAGAGCGAGGATGCTGCCGATCCTGCCAACGTGACGCTCGCGACGCTCGTCGACGATGCAGCCGTGGTGCTCGCCACGATCGAGGAACCGGTAGTGGTCGTCGGTCACAGCATGGGTGTGCGGGTCGCGCTCGAGCTCGCCGCGCGCACGCGACCTGGCGCGCTGATGTCTGGTCGGATCGAAGGCCTCGTGCTCTTGTGCGGCAGCGCTTGGGGCGTCGGCGACGGGATGCTCGCCGAGGCCACGAGCCGACTCGCGCCGGCGTTCCTCGACCTCGCTGGCCGCGCGTCCTCGGTGTCGCGCCGGGTGCGCGATGCG